>NZ_AP018316.1:1519135-1651139 GCF_002368115.1 Dolichospermum compactum NIES-806
GTGTGACACTTGCGTAAGTCCTATCTCTAACACCTCTCACAAGTTTAATCCCAGTTCGCTGGTAATCTTCCTTTAACTTATATAAATTCAAAATGATATGTTGACGATATTCAGATAAAATTTGGATAAGTTCTAACAGAGAAATTTGGTGATTTAACTTCGACATAAAACCCCCTAACTTTTATCAATTAAAAACCGGATTTCCCTCTCTGCGCCTCTGCGTCTCTGCGTGAGAAAAATCCCTCTCTTCCTCAAGATAGTATATTTGTACTAAAAAGTCAACTTATCCAAATCAAGACTAAAATAAAAATAGCTTTACAATTCTTCATAATTAAAACAAAACAATGGCGCGAGATTTACGGGGATTCATTAAAATTCTAGAAGAAAGAGGGCAATTGAAGCGAATTTCAGCTTTGGTTGATCCAGATATGGAAATTGCGGAGATTTCCAACCGAATGCTGCAAAAAGGTGGTCCAGGCTTACTATTTGAGAATGTCAAAGGTGCATCTTTTCCCGTCGCAGTTAACTTAATGGGGACTGTGGAAAGGATATGCTGGGCGATGAACATGGAAAAACCAGAGGAGTTGGAAACCTTGGGAAAGAAGCTAAGTATGCTTCAGCAACCCAAACCACCGAAAAAGATTTCCCAAGCTATAGATTTTGGTAAAGTGCTGTTTGACGTGGTGAAAGCTAAACCGGGAAGGGACTTTTTTCCGCCTTGTCAACAGGTGGTAATTGAAGGGAATGATCTAGATTTAAATAAGTTACCTTTAATACGTCCTTATCCGGGAGATGCCGGAAAGATTATTACGCTAGGATTGGTAATTACTAAGGATTGTGAGACGGGAATCCCTAATGTAGGCGTGTATCGTTTACAGTTACAGTCTAATAATACTATGACTGTACATTGGCTATCGGTGCGAGGTGGTGCAAGACATTTACGCAAAGCGGCAGAACGTGGTAAAAAGTTAGAAGTTGCGATCGCTCTGGGTGTAGATCCTTTAATCATTATGGCAGCAGCCACACCCATTCCTGTAGATTTATCAGAATGGTTATTTGCTGGATTGTATGGCGGTTCTGGAGTTAACTTAGCCAAATGTAAAACCGTAGATTTAGAAGTCCCCGCAGATTCCGAATTTGTTTTAGAAGGCACAATTACACCGGGGGAAGTTTTACCGGACGGACCTTTCGGCGACCACATGGGATATTATGGCGGTGTGGAAGATTCGCCTTTGGTGCGGTTTCAGTGTATGACACACCGCAAAGATCCAATTTATCTTACCACATTTAGCGGGTTGCCACCGAAAGAAGAAGCCATGATGGCGATCGCTCTTAACCGCATTTACACCCCTATTTTACGGCAACAAGTATCAGAAATAGTTGATTTTTTCCTACCAATGGAAGCGTTAAGTTACAAAGCTGCGATTATTTCCATAGATAAAGCCTATCCTGGACAAGCACGACGAGCAGCTTTAGCGTTTTGGAGTGCGTTACCACAATTCACCTACACAAAATTTGTGATTGTCGTTGATAAAGATATCAATGTTCGTGATCCCCGTCAAGTAGTTTGGGCAATTAGTTCCAAAGTTGATCCTACCAGAGATGTATTTATATTACCAAATACTCCCTTTGATACGTTAGATTTTGCTAGTGAAAAACTTGGTTTAGGTGGGAGAATGGGCATAGATGCCACTACAAAAATTCCTCCAGAAACAGAACATGAATGGGGTGAACCATTAAAATCAGATCCCGATGTTGCGGAAATGGTAGAAAGACGTTGGCAAGAATATGGTTTAGCCGATTTACAATTAGGAGAAGTTGACCCTAATTTATTTGGTTACGATATGAGGTAACACTCACGCTTTCCCTTCTTTATCAGGAGGGGAGTGTGATTTGAAGATCAGAAACTTGAAAAACCTAATTTGATGATAATGTATAGAAAGCTGATAATATACAGAAAATCACAGAATATAACAATTAACTGAATTATGTCCAATTTAACAACAATCACTCAACTACAAAGGATTATCTTCTCGATATTCCTAACTTTAATTCTGAGTTTCATAATTCCTGCAACTGCTTCAGCTTCTAGCTTAGGAATTGAGTCAGGTAATCTTAGTTCTTGTCCAAGTTCTCCTAATTGTGTTGTCAGTCAAAATGCTGATGCTAAACACGCTATTGAACCGATTACCTATCATATAGAACGAGATAAAGCGAGAGAAACTTTACTCAAAGTTCTGACTGTTGTTCCCCGCACCACAATTGTATCACAAACAGATAATTATATTCATGCAATTTCTAAAAGTCGTATTTTCAAGTTTGTTGATGATGTGGAGTTTTATTTTCCTAGCGATAAGTCAGTTATTCATATCCGTTCTGCATCTCGTGTAGGAGATTCTGATTTTGGTGTCAACCGCACACGCTTAGAACAAATTCGGTTAGCTTTACGGGATTTGAATATTTAATGTAATTTAATTTGTCTGAATCAGGATTTCCAGGATTTAAGGATTAACAGGATGAGAATAGAGATTTTATTACTAATGACCAATGACCAATTCTCTATTCTCTATTTCCCAGGGCGAAAATACTTCCCACAACAAAACCTCCAAGATGCGCCCAATAAGCGACTCCTCCCGTTTCTACACTCATTTTAGCTGCTGCTTGGAGACTGGCAAAACCAGCGATAAGATTTTGTATAAAGAAAATACCAATAACTACTAATGCAGGAATATTAATTGTGGTGATGAAAAAACCGAGGAAGACTAATGTGGTAATTCTTGCGTGGGGAAACCAGATTAAGTATGCACCTAAAACTCCAGAAATTGCCCCACTTGCACCCAAGGAAGGAATAGTGGAGTACATACCAATAAACCATTGACATAAAGCAGCTATAGCACCACAGGTTAAATAAAACAATAGATATTTAAAATGCCCTAAGCGGTCTTCAATATTGTTACCAAATACCCACAGATAGACCATATTGGATATTAAGTGCCACCAACCTCCATGCAAAAACTGTGAGGTAAACAAGGTTGTCCACTCTCCACTCCAGTTGATTGTTAATTCTTGCGGTATTACCGCATACAATTGAAAAAATTGTTCTAGTTGTAAATTCGACAAACTTATTTCATGGAAAAAAACTAGAATATTCATGCCAATTAAACCATAGGTAAAATATGGCGTAATTCGGGTCGGGTTTTCATCGTAGAGGGGAAACACAAATATTGTTCCTAATCATTATTAATATCACTATAACAGGAGTCAGTAGTTGGGAGTCAGGAAGGAAAAATGAAGAATAAAGAATATTTTTATCCTATAGTGCTTATCGGTTGAGTGAGATATAAGAACCCCACCCCCAACCCGCAAGCGATGAGGGGGCTAAGATGTATCTTATTCAAGTGATCCTATATTACCTAATCCCTGTTACCTAATTACAAAAGATTTGCTGATTCATAGAGTCTTCTGATAATAGCTATAATTTTGATGCCGTAGTCTAAATCCGCAGACCAGCGCCCTGATAATTGATTAACTGAGGGAGCAATACCTCTGGTAACAAAACGGAATCGAGGATCTACTTCTGGCTGGACTAAAGGTTCTAAACTAGCATAGGCTTTTAAATGTTGAATATGCGCTCTAACACCAATTCTGGCGCTGGGAAATGATGCTCCTTCAGCACCACCTCCAACTCCACCCAAGCCGGCAAAGTTATTTTGTTGGGGTTTAATGTCAGTCCCAAAACGTAAAAATCCAGTTTCTAAACACATTTGACAAAAAGCAATGTCATGATTTATGCCTTCAATGCTTGCTTCTTCTCGATATAGTTTGGGAAGATCAGGAAATTGGGTAATGGCACTTTCATTATTGATTTTTAGAAATGCTTGTAATTGTCCTTCTGATGTATTGCCATTGGAGATAAGTTGTTCAAATTGTCCGGGACAAACTGCTAAAATTGAGCGTAGTTCTACTGTGCGTGAGGTGCTATCCCAACCAATAGAAATATTCGATTCTCGAAGTTCTACGGCTTTGATATAAACTATTTGCCGATAGGTAATTCGGCGTAAATTAATTGTTTTTGAGATATTAATCCGTAACCGATCTACTAAATCAATGGGGATGTAAGCATTACCATTAATTAATAGTCCTTGTTCTGAGTAATTTTGTCCATTGATATTAATGTTAATACTGGGATAATTTTCGGTTGTTGGTTGTTGAGGATTATTTGCTTGACTCCAAGTAGTTAGTCCTTCGGCAATTCCGATGGCAAAATCACGACGACGATTTTGTAATAAAGCCCGATCTTCGGGACTGCTAAGGAAACCAACTTCTAGTAATATGGCGGCGATCGCTGTTTGACGACAAAATTGCAAGTTACCCAAGCCACTATCTGTATCTGGTTTTACTCCGCGATTGGGTAATTGGGGGATACGACGCAAAAGTGCCATCAATAACATTTCTGCATTTTGCTTGCGCTGATCATTTTTGGCAATATAAAATGCACTTGCGCCGCGCACAGTTGGATTATTAGCCGCATTGGCGTGAATTTCTAAGGCTACATCTTTGGCATTAGCACGAGAATTAATCCAGGCAATAGTTTGAGCCGCACTTAAATCGTCAGGAACAGCTAAAACTTCTAAATTACGAGTCCGCAGTTCTATCACCACCAAATCCCGCAAAAGTATCATTTCCTTTGCTTCCGTTGTGCCACCAGCGATCGCACCGGGGTCATTTTTACCCGCTTCTGTGCCACCATGTGCCGCAGAAATAAAAATCCGTCCCATTTTCACCTATTTCCGTTGTTAAGTCCCAGCAATTGCAATTCTATAAATTAGTGATCGCTTCTGCAATTCTTCTAGACACAAAAGGCAAAATTTCCCGACTCTTAGCTTGTTCTTTCCCTTCCGTAAACACCACCAACAGATAAGGACGCTGATCCGGTAATTCAATATAAGCCGCATCATGACGGATTGTGCTTGTCCAACCTGCTTTTGACCAGATTTGACTATTTTCAGGTAATCCACCGCCTAAAAAGCCTGTAACTTGGTTCTCGTCCCCATCTTGAGTTAACTCTTCTGGCTTAATACTGCGTTTGAGTAAATTCATCATAGATTGCGATCGCTCACTCGAAACCGTCACCCCACCCACGATACTATGTAACAATCTCGCCGTTGCATCCGTCGTCAGCATATTCCGATTTTCAAACATCTCCCCATAAAAAGCCCTTTCCCGTCCATAGGGACCATCACCCCAAGTCTTTTGACAGACATTAACCGCCTTCATCTCCTCCCAGCCCAAAGACTGGTAATAACGATTAATAATATTGCGTTGATATTTCCAAGTTTCAAAAGGACCAGGAGATAATTGTGGACCTGAAGTAGTTCCACTGACAATATCCACAATTAAACTAGTCGCATCATTGCTAGAATCAACTATCATATCCCTCAAAGCTCGGTCTAACTCTCCCGAAGCATGACTCATTCCTTTCTCTAGCCATTCTTGCACCACCACCAGATAAAATAACTTCACCACACTGGCCGGATAAATCCGTTCTCCCCCCCGATAGCTAAAACCCCGCACCGGATGTTCCCAAAAAGCATTAGGAGTCAGCGCACCACCCGTATTCACAGGTGCAGGATGATCATATACAACCCAAGTGAGTCCAATTTGATTGGGCGCTAAAGTGGAGAATTTCGCCCAAGTTGCCTCTAAAATTTGATTACCGATATTTTCTAGTTGTTGGTCTTGATTAAAAAAAACCATTTGTAAATAATGTCCTTATGGTATTAAGAGTCTAGGTTCTGGCTTAATCCTATCATTACCTGTATAATTACTGAAGCAATAACTATGATTAGGCTGATTTCAGGTAATTTGTCATGACATTTGATTTAACAAGATTTTATCAAGCTTGCAATCCAAATAAAACCCTTGATAAAAGCAAAGCTGAAGATAGACAATATTATATTGATTTTTCCGAGGTGCGGGGTGCGGAAATAATTAGAGAATTAAAAAGAACTATTACCCTGCTTTCTCCAGAAACACCAACTTGTCAATTATTTACAGGACATATTGGTTGTGGAAAATCCACCGAATTGTTGCGGTTAAAAGACGAGTTACAAAAAGAGGGATTTCATGTAGTTTATTTTGAATCTAGTCAAAGTTTAGATTTAGGAGATATTGATATTACAGATATTTTACTAGCAATAGCTAGAGAAGTTAGTCAAAGTTTAGAAGCGGCACAAATTAAACTCAAACCAGGATATTTTCAAAATCTATTTACAGAAATAGCTGAACTATTACAAACACCCTTGGATATTGGTGTAGAAGCAGAATTATCAGTAGGTATTGCCAAAATTACCGCCAAAACTAAAGATAGTCCGAAACTGCGGAGTCAACTACGACATTATTTAGAACCGCGAACTAATGGAATTTTAGAATCAATTAATAAAGAATTACTTGTACCTGCACAAGAAAGATTGAAAAAACAAGGTAAATCAGGTTTAGCAGTAATTATTGATAACCTAGATAGGATAGATAATGCACTTAAACCCAATGGTCAATATCAACCAGAATATCTATTTGTAGAACGGGGTGAACAATTAAATCAATTAAAATGTCATGTTGTTTATACAATTCCCCTAGTTCTTATATTTTCTAACGCATTAGGAAGATTAACAAATCGCTTTGGAGTAGATCCTAAAGTGTTACCAATGGTAGCGATTAAACAAAGAACAGGTGCGGATTATCTAGCAGGAATTACACTACTGCAAGAAATGATCATGAAAAGAGCTTTTCCTGATGTAAATTGGTCAGAAGGTCAAAATTTAATTATAGAAATATTTGATAGTCCCGAAACATTGGAAAGACTTTGTAAAGTTAGTGGTGGTCATTTGCGTAACTTGTTAATGTTATTATTTCGTTGTTTGCAAATGGAAGATACCCCAATTTCTCGAAAATGTTTAGAAACAGTCATTAAAAAACGTTGTAATGAGTTAAATTTAGCAATTACACCTGACGAATGGGAATTACTCAAAGAAGTATGGACAACAAAAACCTATAATGGTGATGAAAAATATGATATCTTACTCCGGAGTATGTTTGTATTTGAATATCGAGATGAAGATGGTTCTTGGTTTGATATTAATCCAATTTTGATAGAATCAAAGGAATTAATGTAATGTCTGGGTTTTACCCCACCTTAACCCTCCCCTTTGTGAAGGGGAAGGAACTAGATTCCGGTTTCCCCCCTTTGTGAAGGGGGGATTAAGGGGGGTGAAACATATTAACTAAAATGATAAAATCAACACCATGAATAATTCAGAAAGTCCTCCTGAGAATAATAATCAATCGTTACGAACTATATTAAGGGCAATTAATTTCTCCCAAGGTCAATTATCACTGATTTTCCTGCGTTGCAATTATGCAAAATTACGTCAAGAAATATCAGCACAACTTCACCAAGTTTCTTCTATACCAATTAGAGAAATAACCTTAACAGAATCAGTTAAAAGTTTGTATAATCAAATCTCTCAAGAATTGGGAAATGAACAACCACAAGCTTTAATGATTTCTGGTTTAGATTGTGTGAAAAACATTAATGCAGTTTTGAGTTTATCTAACCAAAGTCGAGAGGAATTTAGAAAAAACTGTCCTTTTCCGATTTTGATTTGGATAGATGATCAAATTCTCAGAAAAATTATTAGAGTTGCACCAGATTTAGAAAATTGGGGGAGTATTCTAGATTTTGAAAATGATACTGATGATTTAGTTAATTTATTGCAAGAAACAACACAAGAAATATTTACTAATGATGTTATTCCCAGTCCTCAAGTTTACCAAGAAATAGAATCTGCACGTCAGGATTTACAAAATAGAGGAGAAGATATAAACCCAGAAATACAAGCAGGTTTAAATTTGGCTTTTGGTTTACGGGAATATCAACAAGATCATTTAGATGATGCTTTAATTTATTATCAACGAAGTTTGCAATTTTGGCAAAGTCATCATAATTTAGAAAGTCACGGGATAACATTGGTTAAAATATCTTTAGCTTATACTCGAAAAGCAGAAATTAGTAATACCGAAGATCAGGAAGATTGGCAAAATGCTAGAGACAATTTACAGCAAGCTTTAGATATTTTTGAACAAGCAGTAAGGTTAGATTTAATTGTTGAATATATCAACTGTTTAGGAGAAATATTACGACAGCAAAAAGCATGGAATGATTTAGAAAAACTTGCTCAAAAATCATTGAAATTATATGAAAACCTCTCTCCTTGTAGGAGAGAGGCTTTAATTCCCCCTTTCCTGGTAGGGAAGGGGGTTAGGGGGTTAGGTAAAAATTATGGTTTTCTCGCAGAAGTAGCTTTAGAAAATAAAGAATGGCTAAAAGCAAATCAAAATGCCGAAAAAGCCCTAGAAATTTTAAGCAATCTTCCTCATGTACCATCTCATGAACGCAGTTTATATCGCTTATTTATGGCACTTTCTCATATAGGTTTAGGGGAGATATATATAGCAATTGAAATTTTAGAATTTACTAAAAATGAAAGTCTTCCTCAATATGACCCTAAATTATATATTGATATATTAAAAAAATTAAGTTCGCTATATTTTCAAGAAAAAGAATATTTAAAATCATTTAATCTGAAACAAGAACAACTCCAAACTGAACAACAATATGGTTTTCGCGCTTTTGTTGGTGCTTCTTATTTAAACCCCCAACGCAAAGTTATTAATTCTGCAAATGCAGAAATTGACAATATAGGAACAATAGCACCAGAAATTTCTGCTTCTGGAAGAGAACAAGATGTTAAAAGGTTGCGAGAAAGAATTGCGGGAACTCAAGATAAATTAACTGTAATTCATGGACAATCTGGAGTTGGTAAAAGTTCGATTTTACAAGGTGGTTTAATTCCCGCATTACAACAAGAACCTATTGGAGAACGTGACGCTTTACCGATACTTTTAAGGGTTTATACAAATTGGGTAGAAATTTTAGGAGAATCCTTAAAATCAAATGTACAAACATTATCCAAATTAAATGTAGAGACGAGAATCCCTACCCATAGAACGTCTCTACACTCTACGGTTACAATTATTCAACAATTGCGAAAAAATGCCGATAGAAATTTATTGACCGTTTTGATATTTGACCAATTTGAAGAATTTTTCTTTGTGAATAATGACCAAAAACAAAGAAAACCGTTTTATGACTTTTTACGAGTCTGTTTAGATATTCCTTTTGTGAAAATTGTCCTTTCTTTACGAGAAGATTATTTACATTATTTATTAGAATTAGACCGTTTGTGTGATTTAACAGTAACTAATAATAACATTCTGGATAAAAATATTCGTTATTATTTGGGTAACTTTTCTCCCACAGATACTAAAACTGTAATTAAAACTCTCACCGAAAAAACCCGCTTTTATTTACAAATAGCATTAATTGATGAATTGGTTAAAGATTTAGCGGGGGATATTGGAGAAATTAGACCAATTGAATTACAAATTGTGGGAACACAATTACAAACTGAAAAAATTACTACTTTAAAACAATATCAAGATTTTGGTAAAAAGGAAAAATTAGTAGAGAAGTTTTTAGAAGATGTGATTAAAGACTGTGGTGCAGAAAATGAACAAGTTGCACGACTGGTTTTATATTTACTTACCGATGAAAATTTTACCAGACCTTTAAGAACTCGCGCTGAGTTAGTAACACAGTTAAGAGAAGCAAGTGAAAACCTGGATTTAGTCTTAAATATTTTCGTTGCGTCGGGTTTGGTGTTACTGTTACCAGAATCTCCTGCGGATAGATATCAATTAGTTCATGATTATTTGGTGGAGTTTATTCGTCAACAACAGGGAAATGAGTTATTAGCGAAATTAGCTAAAGCCGAAGCAGAATTAGAACTATCAAAACAAAATGAGTTATTAGCAGCAGAAAAATTAAAACAGGAACAGGAAGCTAGACAGCTAGTAGAGGATGCAAAAATTGAAGCTGATAAAAAAATTCAAGAAGGAGAAAAAAGATTAAAATTAAGTTCTGGTTTAGCTGTGGGTTTGGTAATAGTTGCGGGTATGGCTTCTGTTTATGGGATGAATCAGTTGAGAGAAACTAATGTTGCTAAAGAAAAACAAACTGAATTACAAGCACAAACGCAAAAATTAGCAAGTCAAACCCAATATCTAAAACTACAATCTCAACAAGCAGAGAAAAATAAACAAAAAGCAGAAAATAAATTTAAGTTAGCAGCACAGAATACTAAAAAAGCACAAGAAAATCTATTAGCAGCTAAAACTAAGTTAGACGAAGTAAATAAACAAGCTGAAACACTAAAACAGAAAAATATAGAAGCAGAGTCAAAAATTCAAACAGCTAACGATAATATAAAAGCTGCGGAAACAAAATCACAACAAGCAAAGATACAACAACAACAAGCAGAAAATAAAGCTCAACAGGCTCAAAAAACTTTTATTCAAGCAGATGCAGCTAAGAAAGAAGCCCTGCTAGTTACCAAACTAGAACAAGGTGGAGTCAATGTTTTAAGACAATTCCAACTTGAAGAGTTACCATCTTTAGTATCTGCGGTACAGAATGGCAAAACTTTAAAAACATTAGTTAAAAATAAGACTTTGGATCAATATCCCACCATTAGCCCTATTTATGCCTTAAATAATATCCTCGACAACATAAAAGAACGTATCCAATTTAAAGGGCATCAGGATTGGGTAAGGAGTGTGAGTTTCAGCCCCGACGGTAAAACCATTGCTACGGCATCCAATGACAATACAGCGCGGTTGTGGAACTTGCAGGGGCAACTCCTCCAGGAATTTAAAGGGCATCAGGATTGGGTAAGGAGTGTGAGTTTCAGCCCCGACGGTAAAACCATTGCTACGGCATCCAATGACAATACAGCGCGGTTGTGGAACTTGCAGGGGCAACTCCTCCAGGAATTTAAAGGGCATCAGGATTGGGTAAGGAGTGTGAGTTTCAGCCCCGACGGTAAAACCATTGCTACGGCATCCGATGACAAAACAGCGCGGTTGTGGCCTGTGCGGGATTTAGATCGGGTAATTAAGGATGGTTGTGATTGGTTAAAGGATTATTTACACAATCCGCAGATTAATTTGAGTGATAAGGATAGGCGGTTGTGTGATGGTGTGTGAAATTGTCAGAATTTTTTGTCAGAATCAGGATGTCCAGGATGATAGGATTGACAGGATTTTATTTTTGGTGGGATGTGAGGATTTTTTAATGATAAGAAAATTAATCTAAACATTCACATAAAAAATAATAAACTACCATCCTGTACATCCTCAAATCCTGTAAATCCTGATATGGCTAACGCCACGCTTCGCTATCAGACAAAAAGAAAATTCATCCAAATATTCACATAAAAACAATACCTTGTCCATTTTTTGTAGGTCGGGTTAAGCGACAGCGCAACCCGACGCATTTTTTGGGTTATGGCTATCGCCACACTATGGCTAACGCCACGCTCCGCGAACGTGAACGTGCCTCAACCCAACCTACAAATCAAGACTTTTTTCAATTTGGACAAGGTATTGTAAAAAATGATAAATTACCATCCTGTACATCCTCAAATCCTGTAAATCCTGATTCAGACAATATACTTATGTCAATAAACTTACTAATTCCCCATTCCCCAACAACGGAATATTTCTGTAACACTAACCTAAATATCTATGATTCCCCTGAATGTGTCCGTTTAGCGACCCAAGCCGCCACAGGAAGACATTTACAAATAATATCAAATCATCAAGATAAAGCAATTGCAGTATGTTTATGTGAAGATGACTATCCAGGATGGTTATCACTTCCAGATTTGCAGTTTCTGCAACCCACAGAAACAAGATATCAACCCCAATTCATCTCAGCCGCAGAAATTCAACAACACATACCCACAGTTATCGCTTTTACCCAAGCCGCAAAACAACAAGATAATTATTACCTTTGGGGTGGCACAGTTGCACCTAATTATGATTGTTCTGGTTTAATGCAATCAGCATTTAAATCTGTCGGTATTTGGCTACCCAGAGACGCTTATCAACAAGAAGCTTTTTCTCAAGCAATTGATATTACTGAATTACAACCAGGAGATTTAATATTTTTTGGAACTCCTCAAAAAGCTACCCACGTGGGATTATATTTGGGTAATAATTGCTATATTCACAGTTCAGGAAAAGATCAAGGACGCAACGGTATTGGTATTGACCAACTTTCGGAACAAGGAGACAAAGTTAGTCAGGCTTATTATCAACAATTACGCGGCGCTGGTAGAGTTGTGAAAAGTTATGTTGGTAATTCGTAATTCTTAAAGAAGTTGGATGTATAAAAGTAGATCATAGCCCCCTCCCCGCAAGCAAGGAGGGGGTTGGGGGCTCACAAGGGTAGGTTTTTAATATTGTCTGTGAAGGCAAGACTGGGAAGACTTGGAGGGAACGTAGACAAGGAAGATTTTATCCGCACAATAGTCTTTTAACGGTGTGTTATTGTTGCCAAAAAAAACATCATCCTGTAGGGTTTTCCTCCCTTGTCACCTTGTCCACCTTGTCGCCCAAGTCTTGCCCTCACCAGAATGTAAAAAACCTACACCTGTCAGGGGGGTTGGGGTTGGGGTTTTTGAGCTACCTATATCAACTTCCCAACCATGTAAAATTAACTATCAGTTATCACTTATCAGTAATGATCAATCACCAATTACCAATTACTAATCACCGTTCGACTGACGCTCACGGCGGAAGCCAATCACCAATTTTAGATGTATCTGTAGTTGTCCCCATAAAAGATGAGGTCGAAAGTTTACCTTTATTACTAAAAGCCATTTCTACGACTCTCACAGCTAGTGAATTGAATTATGAAATTATTTGTGTAGATGATGGTTCTAGTGATGGTACAGCAGAATTTCTCAAAGCACAAGCGCAAATTCGCACTGATTTAAAAGCGGTGATTTTGCGACGTAACTATGGACAAACTGCGGCTATGTCTGCGGGCTTTAATTATGCTACAGCTAAAGTAATTGTGACTTTAGACGCTGATTTGCAAAATGACCCCGCTGATATTCCAATGTTATTAGCCAAGTTAGATGAAGGTTATGATTTAGTTAGTGGTTGGCGGCAAAATCGCCAAGATGGGGCGGTCAATCGGTTGCTTCCTTCTAAAATTGCCAATTGGTTAATTCGTGGGGCTACAAGCGTCTATATTCATGATTATGGTTGTTCTCTGAAAGCTTATCGGTCTGAATTGGTGGCAGATATGAATCTTTATGGGGAACTACACCGCTTTTTACCTGCTTTGGCATATATCGAAGGGGCAAGAATTACAGAAGTACCTGTGCGTCATCATGCGCGACGGTTTGGACAAAGTAAGTATGGGATATCGCGGACGTTCCGGGTATTGATGGATTTATTAACTATTCTATTTATGAAGAAGTTTCTCACCCGTCCTATGCACGTTTTTGGCTTGTTGGGATTAATTTCCATGATTACTGGTGGGGGAATAGGTATATATTTAACTTTCATTAAATTGGCCTTTCATGTAGATATTGGTAGCCGTCCTTTGTTGATTTTGGCAGTGTTACTGTTGGTAACAGGAGTCCAGTTATTTTGCTTCGGTCTTTTGGCAGAATTACTGATGCGAACTTATCATGAATCTCAAGGACGACCAATCTATCGGGTGCGAGAAGTTGTGGCAAAAAATGTTAAGTAACGTAACAATAGAGAAATAATACTTTTTGCATTATTGCATCTGCCGTGAAAGCCTTTGATACTTTTGACGCTAATCTGCGAAAAAACCTGCTCATGTTATTTGCAGCGGGTCTGTCTTTCTGGTCAGGTTTGGCTTCATTATTGCCTACCTTACCCTTATATATTGAACATATTGGTGCAAGCAAACAAGAAATTGGCATTGTCATGGGTAGCTTTGCCATTGGGATGTTACTATGTCGCCCGTCAATGGGTGCTTTAGCAGATAATCGGGGTCGTAAAATAGTATTATTGATTGGAATGTCTGTGGCGGCGATCGCTCCTTTG
The DNA here is from genome assembly GCF_002368115.1 of Dolichospermum compactum NIES-806. Classification (NCBI taxonomy): domain Bacteria; kingdom Bacillati; phylum Cyanobacteriota; class Cyanophyceae; order Nostocales; family Aphanizomenonaceae; genus Dolichospermum; species Dolichospermum compactum. Next base: position 1,533,185 of record NZ_AP018316.1, read on the forward strand.
GGATATTTATGTGTAAAATCAATTATCCCCCTCATGGTAATTCGTGCCTTTCATGGCATTAGTATCGCCGCTTTTGCCACAGCTTACATTGCCTTAGTCAGCGATTTAGCACCAGAACACCGTCGCGGTGAAGTCGTTGGTTACATGAGTTTGGTGAATCCTTTAGGTATGGGAATAGGTCCGGCTATAGGTGGATTTTTACAAGCAACTGCTGGTTATACACCATTATTTCTCTCATCTGCGGCTTTATGTTCCTTGGGTTTATTATGTATCATCCCCATTATTAATCCACCAATTGTCACCAAACCAACTAACAGTAAAAATTATAATTTCTGGCAAATATTAACTAGTCATCGGGTGCGGATTCCCGCTATCGTCTTACTCCTGAGTGGTTTGACTTTAGGTAGTTTGCATACTTTCATCTCCCTATTTATCAAATCAACCGGAGTTGATTTAAATCCAGGTTTATTTTTTACTGCGGCGGCTGTCTCCAGTTTTAGTTGTAGATTATTTACTGGTAAAGCTTCTGATAGATATGGAAGGGGTTTATTTGTCACCATGAGTTTGATAGCTTATACATTCTCTGTCATCTGCATTTGGCAAGCAAATAACTCTTTCATGTTTTTATTGGGAGCATTGATGGAAGGCGCTGCTTCTGGTACACTTATTCCCATGATTTCTGTATTGATGACAGATAGGGCGTTACCCCACGAACGCGGGAGAATATTTGGTGCTTCCTTAATGGGATTTGATATCGGTTTAGCGATCGCCGGTCCAATTCTTGGTACATTTGCCGAAACACTAGGTTATCGAGATATGTTTGGTTTGACTACAAGTTTAACCGTCATCGCCATGATCATCTTCATTACCCAGTCTAGCCGCAATATTCCTCAATCTCTGCGTTTTGCCCTTGGTCGCACAGAAGATATCTATGCCGTAAAATAACCGTAGGAGCGCAGGGCTTGCGCCCATATTCAGAAACCATTAAAAATGCACAAATTCCAAAAAAGGAACTTGTGCATTTAAAATCAGATAATGGGCGAGGAGGGATTCGAACCCCCGACACCGTGGTTCGTAGCCACGTGCTCTAGTCCACTGAGCTACACACCCTTGACTCACGAATTTCATAATAGCACACACTTTCCCAATGACGCAAGCTAATTTTCCAAATTCTTTTCCACTAACCCATTTGGATGCCCAAGGACAAGCTCAAATGGTTGATGTATCAGGCAAAATCGCCACAATTCGCCAAGCTGTAGCCACTGGTAAGGTACGAATGTTACCTGAGACATTCGCCGCTATTCAAGCCGGAAACACTCCCAAAGGCGACGTTTTAGCCACCGCGAGATTGGCCGGCATCATAGCTGCTAAACAGACAGCAAATTTAATTCCTCTTTGTCACCCCTTACCGTTGCAAAAAATTACCGTTGAGATTATCCCCGATGCCCAACTACCCGGTTATCAAATTGATGCCACCGTCAAAACCAAAGCAGAAACAGGTGTGGAAATGGAAGCTTTAACAGCGGTATCTATTGCCGCTTTAACTTTATATGATATGGCTAAAGCCTTAGAAAAATCAATTCAGATTGAAGGAATTCATTTAGTCAGTAAGACAGGTGGAAAGTCTGGAGATTGGGGATAGTTGACATTTGTTGAATAAATCAGTACACTATTACAAGGGAAATGCCGAAAACCCTTGGAGATGTAGCTGACTTAGGAAGCTACATCTGTGCTTTAGACAAGGGATGAAGGCTAGAGGCAGGATTTATCCTGCATTGATTTTAATCCATATTCGTGATACAACTATATTGTCACTAAAGACTTAAAAAGCTACCGAGGGACTCTCGGAAAGTTACGCTTGTCAGATATGATTTCGCCCGCCAAGTCCAACGAAATCAGGGCAAGAACCCAAATATTTAAGGCAGTGCCTGAAACTGGGATAACTGAGGGATATAGACTGAAACTCTCTATAGAATCTCCGCGTCTTTAGACCGGAGAGTGTCAAGAGCATTATCAATTTATTTGCTTTCCTGATTATTCTCATCGGCTTTTTTTGATGATGGAAACGATAGCGAAGATGATATTTTAAAAGTTTTGGGCGAATATAATTCACTACTACGTGGACTCATAAAAAATTGATATTTTTAACCCACGTAGGTGGGTTTTGCCTGTGTAGCTGCGATTTCTAATCGCCTTTTCAAACTCAAAAACTTGCGATTTTTAATCGCCTTTTCAAACTAAGATAATTCAGATTAAATAGGACTTACGCACGCTCACTAATTTACCATGATATGAATGAAGGAAATTGCGTCGTTTTCGGCTTTGGGAATAACTTATTGAGTAGGGTGCGTCAGATAGAGGGAATCTGTTTTTTTGTCAAAATATCGTGTCTGACGCACCCTACAAGGGATAAAATTTACGTCACATATTTAGGGAATCTTGTCAATGCGTAAATCCTATTAAATAAATTTACTCAAAAACTACAGTTCTATTTCCATAAACTAAAACGCGATTTTGTAAATGCAATCTTACCGCCCTTGCTAACACAATTCTCTCTAAATCTTTCCCTTTTCTAATTAAATCATTCACCTCATCTCGATGACTTACCCGCACCACATCCTGTTCAATAATCGGTCCTGCATCTAAGTCAGCAGTGGCATAATGGGCTGTTGCACCAATAATTTTCACACCTCTTTCAAAGGCCCGATGATAGGGATTAGCACCAATAAATGCTGGTAAAAATGAATGATGAATATTAATAATTTGGGGGAATTTTTCAATAAAATCTGCGCTAACTATTTGCATATATTTGGCTAAAACTACTAAATCAATTTTGTATTCATGCAGTAATTCTAGTTGTTTAGCTTCCTGTTCTTGTTTATTGTCCTTAGTAATAGGTAAGTAATGGTAATCAATACCAAATTGTGCAGCTATTGGTTGTAAATCAGGGTGATTACTCATAATTAAAGGAATCTCCGCATGAAATTCCTTAGCGCGATGTCTCCAAATTAAATCAAATAAACAATGATCTTGACGACTTACCCAAATAGCAATGCGGGGAAGAGTATCAGAAAAGTGTAATTCCCATTTTGCATTTAAGGGTTGAGCGAACACTTCGTGACGCTTCGCGAACGCATTAAAAGCAGGAGTAATTACATCTTTGGGTAAATTAAACCCTTTTAATTGCCATTCTATCCGCGTTAGAAATAGTCCAGCTTCAAAATCTGTATGTTGATCTGCATGAGTAATATTACCACCATTAGCATAAATGAAATTGGCAAATTTCGCTACCAATCCTCTTTGATCTGGACAAGAAATTAATAAAGTTGCTGTTTGTTTTGTCATGGAATTTTTGAAAGTTATTAGGACTTAGGCACGCTCACTAATTTACCATGATATGAATGAACGAAATTGCGTCGTTTTCGGCTTTGGGAATAACTTATTGAGTAGGGTGCGTCAGATAGAGGGAATCTGTTTTTTGTCAAAATATCGTGTCTGACGCACCCTACAAGGGATAAAATTTACGTCACATATTTGGGGAATCTTGTCAATGCGTAAATCCTAGTTATATTTCAGGTTTATTTGTTGGTTTCTACACCCACTTAAGTTCTAGGCTAATAGTCAAAGTTTACTTTAGTAAACTGGGGATTTTTTAGAATTTTTAGTCATCAAAAGACAACTTTTGCTATGAGACTGGGAATTAATTCCCAGTCGGGTTATTGACACTATTTGTAGGAGTTGGCGAAGTAAGGCTAGGCAATGGCTGTATATCAGTCTTTTCCGCTCGTTGTTTCCATTCAGATATATCTCGATTAACTGCATTCACAAAATCTTTAGACACTAACAATAAATTCATATTTTTGTTACCATCAGCTTGAGCATATAAAAATTGATTATTAAAATCACCTTTACCTAAAATCAATTGATGGCTTTGTTGATTTTTTAGTTTAACATCAATAGTAGCTACAGGTTTATCCAAACCGAACTCTGACAATTCAGTGGGTGAAACTGATACTGTTCTTTCACTTTTGCCCTTAACTAATAAATCCATTAAATAAGAAACAATTGCATCATTTGCTAGTGTTGATATGGGAGATTTTATTTCCCATTGAGGTTTTTCAGTTGTATTTCTTTTCTCTATTTGTAATGTTGTTTCTTTAAAATTAATTGTTAAAGATTGCACATCATCAGCATTAAAAGCGAAAATTTTCTGTTTTTGGGTTTTTATTTCTGTTTGCTGATTTTTACCTTTGATTTCATGAAAGTAGACAAAACTACCTAATCCCAAGGCTAAAAGTATTAAAATTAAAGTCGTTTTTGGTAATTTCATGTTGAATATTACTAAGTAGGTGGGCGTTAAAAATTGTCGTTGGGGCAAGGGAACAGGGAACAGGAAGAGAGTTTTGAGTGATTTTACTTTTCTTCACATACCTTTAAATTTTTCTGTTCACCTACTTAAATTATCTAATTAGTTAGAAATTAAAACCGCTTCTCGCCATTTTTGCACTGAGTTAATTATATAAATGCGATTGATATATTGTAACTGTTCCACCGCAATAATTTCTTCTCTGATTTTACCTTTTGCAAGTAAATCAGCGCGAAAAGTCCCTGCTAACAAACCGCATTTTACCGAAGGTGTTAGTAATTCTCCATTCAACTCTACCACAATGTTACCAATACAAGTTTCTGTGATTTCACCTCTTTCATTCCACAACAAAACATCATCGCAATCAGGAAAAGCAGCTTTTGCTGTTTCATAAACTTGGCGATTAGTCGTTTTATGATACAAAAATAGATTATTAGAGTCAACGGGTAAGCAACACATACCTAGTTTAACAACCTCCAGATTATTCACAGGATATAAAGGTATAGTTTGATGTGTAATCTCACCATGATAATCTAACAATAACCGTACTTTATAAGCTTGATTTGCAAATGTTTTTGTTAATTCATCTAATTGTTTTTTCAACTTATTAAGATCAACATTAAAATTAAAGTACATTGCTGATGCTTGCAACCGTTGTAAATGATAATCTAAAATAAAATAACCATGATTTGGTTGCCATAATATCGTTTCTAAAAGTGAAAAATCTGGTTGATTTAAGGTGAGAACTTGGGCTTTAATTTGACATTCTTGATATTCATCACTACTTACAGAATCCCAAACAATTCCTCCTCCGACTCCATACTCAGCTTGACTATTTTCCTTATCAATTAATACAGTCCGAATCGCCACATTAAATTGCGCTTGACGGTGAGGGCTAATAAATCCAATACATCCAGTATAAATGCGGCGCGGTGTATTTTCCAACTTCTGAATAATTTGCATAGTCCGGGCTTTAGGTGCGCCAGTAATAGACGCGCAGGGAAACAACGCCTCCATAATTTCACTTATGGAAGCTGTAGTTTTGGCTGTGACGGTGGATGTCATTTGCCAAACTGTGGGATATTTTTCAACATGGAATAAATTGGGAACTTTGACAGTATTAATATTAGCTATTCGTCCCATATCATTGCGAATCATATCCACAATCATCACATTTTCAGCGCGATTTTTTTCAGAAAAATGTAGTTGATTAGCAATATCATGATCTGTTGCTAATGTTAAACCTCTAGCTGCTGTTCCTTTCATGGGACGAGAAGTTAAATTATTACCGTCAAGATCAAAAAATAGTTCGGGGGAAGCGGAACAAATAGCAAAGTTATCAATGTCAATATAAGCCCCATAGTCTGCGTTTTGTGCTTGTACTAATTTGAGAAATAATTCCCAACTATCGCCACTAAAGGGCGCATTTAGTCGTAAGGTATAATTAACTTGATATGTTTCCCCCAAAGCAATATATTCTTTGATTTTACTAATGGACTGATGATATTCGGCTTCACTAACTGAAGGTTCCCAATTGAGTTGATATTCTGTCGGTAAGGTTGGTTTTGGTAATTCAATAATTTCTGGTTTTTTATATAATCCAAACCAAAGTAGGGGAAATGAACCGGGAGAATGGGTTTCTAGGACGGAATCAAAAGCTGTGGAAGCTTCATAACTAATGAAACCTGCTGCATACATTTGATGTTTGGCTATTAAATCATTTACAAGTTTCAATTTAGGAACAACTTGATCAATACTATCAGCTTTGATAATTTCATCGGGATTTTGAAAACAAAGCCAATGTTTTAATTTAGCATCATGAATTACTAATTTATTTTTCATCGGCGCTTCCACCAAATAATAAATCCTGTGATTAATCCAATTAAAGGCAATAAAAACACAGCAACTATTGTTAACCAATTAGCTTGAAGGGTTGATATAACAATGCGGCGATTTTTCGGTTCTTTAGGACGAATTGAGAGAAGTTGTTGATCTTGTTGACTTAACCAACTAACTGAGTTTAAAAATACATCTCCATTTAATTGTTGTTCAAATAAACCATCAACGGCAAAATTTGAATTTCCAAATACTACTAATCTGGATTCTTTAGTAGTAGGTTGAGAATTTATAGGAACTGGAACTGGTGTTGGTGAATTTGTGGGAATTGGTGTTGATAACTTTCTGGTTAATGCTACTCCTAAAGTTAAAGGTCCTTTTAGATCTTGACCTTCATTAAACTCTAATTTTTCACTTTTTTGATCACTTTCTGCCCAACTGTTGGGATAGGGTTTAGTTTTTAATAAAGCCATAGATTCGATACCAGAAACAGGATCAATTTCCAAAGGACGAGTTAAGGGATATACAGAAATATTTTTAGCAAAATCTTTAGTAATAGGATGTTGTCCATATTCTGTCACCAGAATAGCAGCGGGTCCTAGTTGTAAATTTGCGCCAGAAGTGTCAATAGCCAAACGATTATCTAAGCGTACACCCCAATCTTTTAAAATATTGTCTATTTTCGGGTTAGTATTGGGATTAATCATCAATAATAAGTTACCACCACGATTGAGATAATTTTGTAAAGCTGTAACTTCCCCTATCAATAATTCTTTTTTAGGTCCAGCGACAACGATAACAGCAGCATCATCAGGAACTTGTGGCTGTTCTGCTAAATTCAAAGCTGATGTGGTAAAGTTTTTATCGGTTAATGCTTTAATTGCTTGGGAAATTGCCCCTTTACTAGCTGTAAGTGGATGTTCACCATGACCTTGAAGAAAATAAACTTTAGCAGTTGTAGAACTGGTGATTTGTTGTAACCGATTAGTTAATTTTATTTCTGATAAACGTTCATTTTCATTAATTATCTGGACTAATTGCCGTTTGTTTTGAAATTCTAGATAAACTTCGCCATAATCTTTGACACCAAATTTTTCGGCTATTCCTGGCTTTAATTGAGGGTCAAGATACTCAAATTTGAATTTGTCACTTTGACGATGATAGTTATCTAATAATTCTCGATCTTGGAGATTTTGTTCTTTACTAAATAACCAAACTTTCATGGTTTCGGGTAAGTTACTGACTAATTCTCTTGATTGAGGGGATAGGGTAAATAATTGACTATCTGTTAAATCTAGGCGCAGGTGATAGCGAATACCTAAAAAGTTAATTAATCCTAAGATAACTAATACTGATAAGGTGGCGATAAGGGCGTTAGTACCAGATTGGGTGGAACGTTTTTGCCACCATTTACTTTGTTGGCTTTGGATGATTATCCAGAGGCTACAAATTACTAAACCTAGTATTGTTAATAATAAAGGGATTATTCCCCATTTTTCTGATATTAAACCAATGGTTAAGCCGGCAGCTAAAAAGAATGGTCCTAGCCAAAATACAAGTTGCCAAAGTTTATTTTTATTCATTAGAGAACGGGAAATAGTCGGATGAAATAAATACAATTTGGAGGAAACATACAAGACCAGGGAAACTTACAAGTGCGGGGAAACGCCTACTGACGTTGAAACCGGAGTGCATCAATTGATTGGGCGGTGAGAAAAATACCTAAGACAATGTAACTGGCAAATAAAATCAAGCCGCTAGTATCAAAAATGCCTTGAATTAGGGCATTATAATGTTTGAGAATGGATAAATGACTCACGGCTTCACCTATTTGTCCGGGAATGGCTTTGGCAATTAAATCAATAAATAATAGCAAAATGACGAGGGCAAAGGTGAGGACAGCCGATAATATTGTGCTGTCTGTTAAGGAAGAAATAAACATTCCTAAAGATAAAATTGCTGCTGCTAGTAGGAGTAGTCCTAAATGACCAAGTAGAGGAATTATGGGGGATATGGGAGGATTAGAATTGGATAATGCGATCGCCTCTAATCCCATTAAGGGTAAAATCATGGTTAAGAAAAAGGTCAATACGGCTAATAATTTACCCACAGCTACAGCCCAGTTGGTAATTGGTGATGTCGCTAGTAGTTCTAAAGTTCCCCGTTTACGTTCTTCGGCATAGAGTCCCATGGAGAGAATCGGTAATACAAATAACATTAACCACCCCATTCTATCTAAAAATGCCCGCACAAATTCGTAGGGAACATCTATTGTTGGGGCGGGAACTCCCATTTGTTGTCCTTGTAAATCATAAGCAGAAACCGTGACTAAAATTCCTTCTGGTCCTAACAAAATCATCACGAAAAATAACCCAGCTAAAAACCAAAATGCACTAGCTACTCCATAGGCTAATGGCGAAACAAAATAACTTTGTAGTTCTCGACGATAAATAGCAATAATGTTGGCGATAACTATACCCATTTACGCAGCTTCTCCTTCTTCAATTTCTGGGGTTATTTCCATTGGTAAATTCTTTTCTGCTGTAGTTAATTCTAAGAAAACATCTTCTAGTGTGGCATTGATCCGGCGCATTTCATATAAGTCAAATTCAGCCCGAATTAAAGCAGCAGTAATTTCTTTTCCTGGTTCTGTTCCTGGCTGCAATATTATTCTGAGGCAAGTATGATCTTCTGACAATTGCTGATGGTTAGGCATTAATTCTACTGAACTGACATCGGCTATATTTTGCAGCATTTGTTTAGCTAAAGCGGCATCTCCACCGATTTCTATTTCATATCCTGCCCCACCTGTTAACTGTGTCATCAAATTTTCTGGAGTATTAGTTGCGACTATTTGCCCTCGATTAATAATGGCAACTCGGCTACAGGTCATGCTCACTTCTGGGAGAATATGGGTAGACAAAATAATGGTGTGTGTTCCTGCTAAACTTTTAATTAAGTTCCGCACTTCGATAATTTGCCGAGGGTCAAGGCCAACTGTAGGTTCATCAAGTATAATAGCTGGAGGATCATGAACGATCGCCTGGGCAATCCCCACTCTTTGCCGATAACCTTTAGAAAGTTTACGAATAATAACTTTGCGCTTGTCTTCTAAGTTACAACGGTTAATAGCTGCTGTTACCTTTGTCCGGCGATCGCCTGAAGAAACTCCCTTAATCCGAGCGACAAAGTGTAAAAAACCCTCCACAGTCATCTCTGGATATAATGGAGGAGTTTCTGGTAAGTAACCAATCCGCTGTCGCACCAATAGAGAATGATCATGAACATCATAACCTGCAATCTTGGCTGTCCCACTTGTAGCAGGTAAATAACCAGCTAAAATTCGCATAGTTGTGGTTTTACCAGCCCCGTTGGGTCCCAAAAAACCTAAAATTTCCCCTGGTTCAACACTAAAGGTAACATCCGTAATTGCCGTTGTAGAACCGTAAATTTTACTCAGATGTTCAACTTCAATCATTTGTCAAATTACTAATCATGAGAATACCCACACAATCTTAGCGAAAGAATGGGTAATTAGCTTCGACAGCAACAAAAAAGCGATGAGCAATAAATAAAATCCCCGACTTCTGAGAGAAGTCGGGGATCTGACTCGTAAAATCAAAAGAGCGATCGCCTAATAAGTAATTGGACAAAATTAATTACACAAAAATCTGGGCTGAAATCCTTAACTGGCAAAGAATTGGTAAATAACCAATATGTAATTAATTCTGTCGTGGTACTTATAAATTGATCATAGATCAATTACCAAATCAACCTGTATACCATTCTGGAGTCAGCTTCTCTGTATCAGCAACAGGAGTTTCAGTAGCTAGAGTTCCATTCATAGTCCAGGTTTTATCTGCGGATGTTTGTTGATCACGCCAGTAAATATCAGTCTTACCATCACCATTGAAATCGCCCAAAGATGCTGTCAAACCAGGAGTATTGCTAGGTAGGAAAGCTTCAGAACTTACCGCTGTACCATCCATCAACCAAGCAGTATTTGCACCACTAGCTGCATTGTGCCAGAAGATATCAGTTTTACCATCGCCATTGAAATCGCCAATTCTCGCACTCCAATCTGTACCCAATGTGCTGACAACACCTTCAGTCACAAAAACGCCATTCATTGTCCAAATCTTATTCTCGCCTGTAGCGGTATTGCGCCACAGAACATCAGTTTTGAAGTCGCCGTTAAAATCACCCAGAGTAGAAGTCCAAGAAGCATCTTGAGATTGGAGATCATACTTAGTGGCTTGGCTACCATCCATAAACCAAGCGGTATTTGCACCTGTGGTGGAATTGCGCCAGAAGATGTCACTCTTACCATTACCATCAAAATCAACAATGGTAGCAGTCAATCCTGGTGCTGTAGTTTCTAGAACATTCGCACTAACTACTGTTGTCCCATCCATTTGCCAAATAGCATTTTCACCGGTAGTAGCATTATTCCAGAAAATATCAGTTTTGCGATCGCCATTGAAATCGCCAATATTAGCACTCCAACCTGGATCAACTCGATCTAAAGCCAAGTAACTGGAAACTTTTGCGCCATCCATCAGCACAATCACATTATCACCAGTTGTCTTATTGCGTAATAAGAAATCAGTCTTATTATCGCTATTAAAATCAGCAGTTTTATATTCCCAGGTATTTAAGTCATAATTACCCAAAGAAGCCTGTTCTAAAACTTGAGTTCCGTTCATCAAGCGAACTAAAATTTCACCAGTTTGAGCATTTACCCAAAGTTTATCTGTTTTCCCATCACCATTGAAATCAGGAACAATTGCTGCACTGGTTAAATAAGGATTAGGATTAGGGTTAGCACTGCCTCCAATGGGAATTTGAGCTAATGGATTTGTTGGTATTAATGGGTCTTCTTGTGCTGTAATAGAAGAACTTCTACCGCCAAAAGGTGGAGCATTTAAATCTGTGCTTAGTGGTGATGCTTGCTCGATTTTATTTTGAGCTTGTAAACCGTAATTTCTTGTATCTAAAGATAATTGATCAGGCATGACTTGTTTTTATGACTTATTAATATCCATTTTTAATTTGATTTATATAAAGATTCTGTAAACAACAAACATTTGTTTAATTATTTTTATTCAATGTCATTATTTATAGACATTTACATAATGTTCATCAACACTAACTTTTAATTTTGAAAGTAATATCTAAACAATCAAAAAATATTTTATATTCTGTTTATCAATGTCATCATTTAAAAATGAAATCCTATTTTCCTGACATAGGAATTACTAAAAATCTGTCGTAGGGTGCGTCAGACGCATAAATTTTGCAAATAAACAGATTATTGATATCTGACGCACCTTACCAATGTGCCAGTTGCGTAAGTCCTGTAACCATCTCATCCCGAAAAGTCCTCATGGATTGTCAAGGAAATTAAAAATTGGTTAAAATAACTGAAATTAGCAATTTTCCTGACAACATTTATCAGTAGTCTATAATTGTTAAAGCCAAAAACAACACTATCAATAAATCAACTATGCAAACAGAATATCGGCAACGTCGTGAGCAGTTAATGGCGAAAATAGGCAGCGGTACAGCGATTTTCAGAAGTGCGCCAACAGCAGTCATGCACAACGATGTTGAGTATATTTATCGTCAAGATAGTGATTTCTTTTACTTAACTGGCTTTAATGAAGCTCAAGCAGTCGCAGTCTTAGCACCCCATCATCCAGAACATCGGTTTATATTATTTGTGCAACCCAAAGATCGGGAAAAGGAAGTTTGGAGTGGTTATCGTTGTGGAATAGATGCAGCGAAAGAGTTTTATGGTGCAGACGTAGCTTATCCCATTGCGGAGTTAGATGAGAAGTTACCCCAATATTTAGAAAAAGCCAATTGTATTTATTATCATTTAGGACGCGATCGCAATTTTAACGACAAAATTCTTAAACATTATCAAAGTTTACTGCGAACCTATCCCAAACGCGGTACAGGACCTACATCCATTACTGATCCTAGTACTGTCCTCAACAATATGAGGCTATATAAAAGCAAGATAGAATTAGACTTAATGCGTCAAGCTGTAGAAATTGCCGTAGAAGCTCATAATTATGCTTTACAAACCACCGCACCAGGACGTTATGAATATGAAATCCAAGCCGAAATAGAACATATTTTCCGTTTACGGGGTGGCATGGGTCCAGCTTATCCTTCCATAGTCGCATCAGGTAAGAATGCTTGCGTACTGCATTACATCGAAAACAAATGTCAAATGCAAGAAAATGATTTACTCTTGATTGATGCTGGTTGCGCTTATAGTTATTACAATTCTGATATTACCCGCACATTTCCTATTAATGGTAAGTTCACACCAGAACAAAAAGCATTATATGAAATAGTATTAGCAGCACAAAAACAGGCAATAGCAGAAGTAAAACCGGGTAATTCCTTCCACGCACCTCATAATGCAGCCGTGCGGATATTGACAGAAGGATTAGTCGAACTGGGTTTACTCAAGGGAGAAATTGATAAATTAATCGCAGAGGAAAAATATAAACCCTTTTATATGCACCGCACCAGTCATTGGTTAGGTTTAGATGTCCATGATGTGGGAGTTTATCAACATGGAGAAAATCCCCAAACCTTACAACCTGGTCAAGTGCTAACCATAGAACCAGGACTTTATATAGTCCCCGACACAAAACCCGCGGAAGACCAACCGGAAATTGACCCCCGTTGGGTAGGAATTGGGATTCGGATTGAAGATGACGTATTAGTTACCGCAGAAGGAAATGAGGTTTTAACAGCGGGAGTTCCCAAGGAAATCAAGGATTTAGAAAAATAGTAGGAGACTTGCAAATAAAAAAATATTCCAAAATTTAAGCAGTGTGAAACTATAAATATGCAAATTACACCTTCGGTGTGAAAATGTTTTGGTGGCTGTTAATAACAGTTACCCCAAAATTGATAGGTTGTTAGAGGAGTGTTAAGGAAAATGTCTATCACTATCACTGTTTTATCTAATTATCGGTTTCCGTCCCGGAATTTTGGGAAAGTATTATCTTTGAGTATATTTCTCAGCGCGATTTTTATTTTACCTGCATCAGCACAAGAAAAATTATGGCGAACTTTAACTGTAACTGGCAAGGGAGTAGAAACAATTTCGACAACCTTATCCCAAATTAATTTGGGTGTAGAAGTTCAAGGAAAATCCGCTGAAGATGCTCAAAAAGAAGCGGCTCGCAGATCATCGGCTGTGGTAGCATTGCTAAAAAAACGCAATGTGGAAAAATTGACAACTACAGGAATTCGCCTCAACCCAGTTTATAGCTACAGTAATAATGTTCAACGCATTACTGGTTATACTGCTAGTAATACAGTGAGCTTCCGCATTCCTACAGATAAAGCCGGAACTTTGTTGGATGATGCGGTGAAAGCTGGAGCGACACAAATTAATGGTGTAAGTTTTATCGCTAGTGATGAAGCGATCGCCAGCGCCCAAAAACAAGCCCTAAAAAAAGCTATCCAGGATGCTCAAGAACAAGCGGAAACAGTTCTTAGCACCTTAAAGTTAGAAGAAAAAGACATTATTAGTATTCAAATTAATGGTGCAACCCCACCGCCACCACCCATGCTGTACCTGGCTGAAGCTGCTAAAGCCAATATCACAGCTGCTTCTACTCCTGTAGTTGCCGGTGAACAAGAAGTACAGGCATCAGTAACATTGCAAATTAGCTATTAGTCATTGGTCATTGGTCAGTGGTCAGTTGTCAGTTGTTACCAATGACCACTGACCACTGACAACAAATTAGAAATTATCTGGGGACATATCAGACATCCCACCTTCACTATCACGCTTAGAACCTAATAAATCTAGCTGGTCTACTAAAATGACTGGTTTTGAACGATTAACACCAGTTTGGCGATCGCTCCAAGTATCAAATCGCAAAGAACCTTTAACTCCAATCAAACCACCTTTACGGACATAATTACCAGCAACTTCCGCAGTTTTTCCCCAAAGTTCTAGATTAAACCAGTCTGGTTTATCATTGTTACGCGATCTTCTATTTACAGCTAGTGTCAATTGACATAAAACTTTGCCCGACTCAAAATATTTCATGTCTGGGTCGCCGCCGACACGACCAACAAGAGTGACAACATTAATGCTCATGGTTTTTATTTCCTAGTATTTTTGTATTGTATTATTCCGAATTCTATAATAACTAATTGTGAAATGATTAAAAATATGTTAGAATCACAACAGTTAACTCCCGCCAAAATTCAAAAAATACTTGACAGTTAAAAAAAATTATACGGTTATACTGAGTGACCTTGAGAAGATAGAACTTAAGATTCATGACAATAAACTCAAGATTGACAAAAGCTAGATAGAAAAATACTCTAGTTTACTGGAGTCAGGCAACCAAATATCATGGCATCTATCAATATTAACTCTTATCTTTGTAGTCAAAAGTAGTGTAAATAGGGGCATGGAGAAGCGTGGGTCTTTTCAATTTTAATTTTCGTCCATCCTGGGATATGGGTATCGACCTCGGTACAGCCAACACCCTAGTTTACGTATCTGGTAAAGGGATTGTCCTGCAAGAACCTTCCGTCGTTGCCATTGATCAAAATCTGAAAGTGGCACTGGCAGTGGGGGAAGAGGCTAAAAAAATGCTCGGACGCACACCGGGGAACGTCGTTGCCCTGCGTCCCCTGCGTGACGGTGTGATCGCTGACTTTGATACCGCTGAATTGATGCTAAAAAGCTTTATTCAACGGGTAAATGAAGGGAGATCCCTAATGTTGCCCCGCATTGTCATTGGCATCCCCAGTGGTGTCACTGGAGTAGAAAGACGGGCTGTTATGGATGCAGCCACCCAAGCTGGTGCTAGAGAAGTATATTTGATTGATGAGCCAGTTGCAGCAGCAATTGGTGCAGGACTGCCAGTGGCAGAACCTACTGGTAATATGATTATTGACATCGGTGGGGGGACAACAGAAGTAGCGGTATTAAGTCTTCAAGGAACAGTAATCAGCGAATCAGTACGTATTGCTGGAGATGAATTAACTGAAGCTATTACTCAGTATATGAAGAAAATTCATAACCTGGTAATTGGTGAACGCACGGCAGAAGATATTAAGATTAAAATAGGTTCTGCCTATCCGACCGCAGACGATAATGATAGTGTAATGGAAGTTCGAGGCTTGCATTTACTGTCTGGTTTACCCAGAACTGTCACCATCAAAGGCCCGGAAATTCGGGAAAGTATGGTAGAGCCTCTAGCGGTAATTATCGAAGCAGTTAGGCGAACACTGGAACGGACACCGCCCGAACTGGCAGCAGACATTATTGATCGTGGGATCATGTTAGCAGGGGGTGGTGCATTGCTAAAAGGGTTAGATACATTGATTAGTCATGAGACAGGTCTTGTTACCCACATAGCCGCTGATCCTTTAAGCTGTGTAGTTCTGGGAACAGGTCGCGTATTAGAAAACTTCAAACAATTGGAGAGAGTATTCAGCGGACGTTCTCGCAATATGTAATAGTAATTAGTAAGTTAGGAATATATGGGTTCTGTATTTATTCATAACTATAGAATCCATTATTTTCAGTAAAACTACATGAGATTTGAGTTCAAAATTTAATGAAGTGCAGGATCTAAATTCAAAGCCAGACAGCAAGCCAGTTTTACTGCTTCTTCCTTCTGACTCCTGACTCCTAAATAATTTATAAAATATATAACAGGTTATTATGTTTACTTTAAAACGCTGGTGGGAATACAAAGGATTACAGATAGGATTATTAGCCTTAGTTGTAGGTAGTGCTTGGACACTTAGAGAGACAAAAGGGGCATTGTTACGGGAAATTTACCAAGGAATAACTAGTCCATTACAGATGCTACAGTCAGGAGCAATTCCTGAACAAAATATTAAAGATGCAAGATTTTTAGAATTACAAACTCGCATTGTTGAGTTAGAAAGCCAAAATCAGAAATTAAAAAATTTACTGGGCTATGTAGAGAAACAAACCTCGCCACAAAAGCCAATTATTGCCAGGGTGGTAGGACGCAGTGCAGATCATTGGTGGCAACAGGTGATTTTGAATCGGGGGACTGCATCAGGCATTCAAGAAGGTTCTATTGTTAAAGCCGACGGTGGATTGGTCGGTTTAGTAGATAGTGTAACAACTAATACTAGCAGTGTCTTGTTAGTAAGTGATTTAAAGAGTCAAGTAGGCGTAACTATAAGCCGCACATCAGCTAAAGGAGTTTTACAAGGTGATGCTTCCGCTGAAGGGGTATTAGAGTTTTATGAAAAAGTTCCTAATGTTAAAATAGGCGACTTAGTATCTACTTCTACTTATAGTCAGAAGTTCCCGGCTGGTTTAGCCATAGGGAAAATTAAATCCTTGGATTTAAAGAAACTCCCAGCCTCAATAGCCAAAGTAGAGTTATTCCCCCCAATTCGGTACTTAGATTGGGTAACTGTTTATCCTCAACAAGACAAACAAGATTTAGAAACTCCGAATGTGATCAAATGATGAATATGTAACCTAACCTACCCCTGTCATAGCAGATTAGGTTGGTTGTAATAAAAATTTATATTCAGAATCATTCACTTATTCAAACTGGTATCCTAGAGTATTAGTCAAATACTAGGACAACACGGCGTAAATAACCCAACCATTCTAAATCAATAAACAGCCTATACTATCCTCGTTTTGACTTTTGACTTTTGACGAACGCCCTGCAGTAATAGGGGTTTATTTAGGGTATCCTAGATGCGTATCCTCAATGGTCTTCTCTTGAAGTATTGATAATCCTCTGAAATTATCCCTACAGTTGAGCAAAGAATCTATTGATGAAGATATAACTACCCAAAATCCTATACCGTACCTCTTTAGGAGTAAAATTGGATATTATCTAGTTCAGAATCCTGTTACTAGGTCAATTTTATTGCTAAATTTTGATCAGACAACATATTTACAACTCTCAGAGGTGAAACCAGTTAAATAATTCGGTTCTCTACTTGGATATTTTGTCCAAATTTTGGCTTTAAAAGAGGTAAGATAATGGCTATACATAATTATGTACCTCAAAGATATTAGCGAAATTACCACTTGATAATTGCTATAATCTATTCTTCCCTCTAACATTCTTATCTATTATTAGGTGTAAATTTTTATGGGTTCTCCAATGAATCGTCTGTCTATTTTTGTAGACGGAAACAATATGTTCTATGCTCAACAGAAAAATGGTTGGTTTTTTGACCCCCGGCGCGTTTTAGAATATTTCAAATACGAACAGTCAGACACTACATTAATCAATGCTTTCTGGTACACTGGATTAAAAGACCCTCAAGACCAACGAGGTTTTCGAGATGCACTCATCAGCTTGGGATATACAGTCCGCACGAAAATTCTCAAAGAGTATTATGATGATGCTTCGGGTCGTTACTCTCAAAAAGCGAATTTAGATATTGAAATTGTCGTTGATATGTTTAATACAGTAGATCAATATGACAGAGTTGTATTATTTAGCGGAGATGGTGATTTTGAAAGGGCTATCGAATTATTACGATCTAAGAATACTCATATTACAGTAGTATCCACTGAGGGCATGATAGCCAGGGAATTACGTAATGCTACTGATAGATATATAGATTTGAATGATATTAGAGATAGAATAGAAAAAACTGACGGTTAACTCAGCTTAGTATTTATTTACAAATCTCAAAGTTAAAAACTATCATTTCACAGTTTCAATTACTTTATTAAGCAAGAATTTAGGAATTAGAAGTCGGTGATGATGATAAATTCTCTAGGACTGACAAATCAAACCAAATTTGATTAATTCTAATTCCTTGATATTCTTTTATTCAGCCCACTCTCAAAACTAACAGAGGTTAAGCTAATGAGCAACCAAACCGATAGAATTATCATCTTTGACACCACATTGCGTGATGGAGAACAGTGTCCTGGAGCAACTCTCAACATAGACGAAAAGCTAGTTATTGCTAAACAACTAGCACGTTTAGGAGTAGATATTATTGAGGCTGGTTTTGCTTTTGCTAGTCCTGGGGATTTTGAAGCAGTGAGCAAAATTGCCCAAACTGTGGGGACAGAAAATGGTCCGGTAATTTGTAGTTTGGCTAGAGCCAGACATGATGATATTAAGGCGGCTGCGGAGGCTATCAAACCTGCTGCTAAAGGGAGAATTCATACTTTTATTGCTACCTCTGATATTCACCTGCAATATAAGTTGAAAAAGACTAGACCAGAAGTGGTGGCGATCGCTGAAGAAATGGTAGCCTATGCTAAAAGCTTCACCGATGATGTCGAATTTTCTCCTGAAGATGCGGGACGTTCTGATCCAGAATTTTTGTATGAAGTTTTGGAAAGGGCGATCGCAGCCGGAGCAACAACTGTTAATATTCCTGATACCGTAGGATACACCACACCCAGCGAATTTGGCGCAATCATTAGAGGCATTACTGAAAATGTCCCCAACATTGACAAAGCCATTATTTCCGTTCACGGACACAATGATTTAGGTTTAGCAGTTGCTAACTTTTTGGAAGCTGTCAAAAACGGCGCTCGGCAACTAGAATGTACCATCAATGGCATTGGTGAAAGAGCCGGCAATGCCGCCTTAGAAGAATTAGTCATGGCCTTGCACGTCCGCAGACAATATTTTAATCCCTTCTTGGGACGCGCTGAAAATTCTGAAGCATCACTCACGAATATTGACACCAAACAACTCTATAAAACCTCCCGTTTGGTTTCCAATTTAACCGGAATGTTGGTGCAACCAAATAAAGCCATTGTCGGTGCAAATGCCTTTGCTCATGAGTCTGGAATTCACCAAGATGGGGTATTGAAAAACAAACTCACCTATGAGATTATGGATGCCCAATTGATTGGTTTATCAGACAATCAAATAGTATTGGGTAAACATTCTGGCAGAAATGCTTTTCGTACCCGCTTGAAAGAATTGGGTTTTGAACTATCAGAAACAGAATTGAATAAAGCCTTCGTCAAATTCAAAGACGTAGCAGACAAAAAGAAAGAAATCTCTGATTGGGATTTGGAAGCGATTGTCAATGACGAAATCCAACAAGCACCAGAGTTATTCCGGGTAGAGTTGGTACAGGTTTCCTGTGGTAGTAATACTCAACCCACCGCTACAGTAACACTCCGCACTCCCAACGGAGAAGAATTAACTGATGCAGCCATTGGGACAGGTCCAGTAGATGCGGTGTACAAAGCCATCAATAGGGTAGTGAATGTACCGAATGAGTTGATTGAGTTTTCTGTGCAATCTGTCACCGGAGGAATTGACGCTTTAGGAGAAGTAACAATTCGCCTACGCCATGAATCCCTTGTATTTTCAGGTCATGCAGCCAATACAGATATTATTGTGGCATCTGCTCAGGCTTATATAAATGCACTAAATAGATTGTTTTCATCTTTACAGCAAGAAGTGAATGAAAAAGTCACAGCATAGCAGGTATAGAGACGAGAATCCCTACCCAGGGAACGTCTCTACTGTTGAATTGATTCCAGCGACTGAGATAAAACTTCTTGTTCATTGACCAAAAAGACGGGACAGAAGCCCCGTCCTTCCAGGACGGCTTTATGCTAAAATATGGTTATAGTCGCCATAGGGCATTGGGAGACTTTAAACGGACATGGAGGGACGATAAGACCACTTGTGGCGTGTTCTGGTGAAGTGTCAAGAATCACCGCACCTTCAGGTCGGTGAGTATGTCAATATAGCTGCTAATTCTTTTGTTTCATAACGTCCCTCATAAGCTTCTAGCGCCGCTCTTTTTAGTGCTACTTGATATCCTTGTTGGAGAATTTCCATTAATTCTCTTTGATTCAAGTAAGCACCACCAGATTTGCGGCGCTTGTTAATTTTATTGATTTCCCGCACTGCATTTTCTATGGAAATTTCCCAATAACGGGTAGAACGTTTTTCGGCTTTTTGTTTGATTAGATGAATCAGTAGAATTACGCCATAACTATCAATTTTATTGATTTTATCACTGAGGCTCATTTCTTCTAATTCATCCACTAATAGTAAAGCTTCATTGATTTTTCCTTGTTCTAGGAGTTGTCTAATTTCTAAGAGTTCTTCCATATTAGATTTTTCGCTGTATATGAATCATTTATAGGAATCCGGTTTGATTCTGTGAATTTACTTGTGTGGTCAGGGAACAGAGAACTCTTAACTGGGAACAGGAAAGACAGAATTGATACCTACTGAGTCTTGTATGGCTACGCCACGCAAGCTATCAAAAATCAAATAGGAGTCCTATATTTCTGTTTTAGCTGATCTTCTTTGCTAGTACCCTCTAAATTCTAAGCTTAAGACTATCTAAAAGAAAAACCCCTACATTAGTTAATTATAAATTTCTGCCAAAAAAAGGTAAAAATAAAGAAATTGTTATTCAGATAACCAATGCAGCTTATCAGTGCAACCGTTCCCATATTAGCCACAGCCACAGAAACCGCAGACAGTTCTATGGTATTAGCCGCTGTGCTATTAAGCTTAGTCGTAATTTACTTTGCCAGTAAAGTTGGGGGAGAATTATGTAACAAAGTGGGGTTACCATCAGTTTTAGGTGAACTTCTCGGTGGTGTAGTTATCGGTGTCTCTGTACTCCATCTGTTAGTATTTCCAGAAGGTGGTACAGACGCTTCTAATTCCTTAATCATGTCCTTCTTGCAACTCACGGCTGGGTTAACCCCAGAAGCCACACCAGCGGTGTTTGCAGCGCAGTCTGAGGTGGTTTCAGTTTTATCAGAATTGGGTGTAATCATCCTTCTGTTTGAAATTGGTTTAGAGTCTAACCTCAAAGACCTCATGGCTGTTGGTGTTCAAGCCGTCGTTGTGGCTACTGTGGGGGTAGTAGTCCCCTTTGCAGCGGGGACAGTGGGATTAATGACCATATTTGGGATTAGTGCTATTCCCGCGATTTTCGCCGGTGCGGCTTTGACAGCAACCAGTATTGGAATTACGTCCAAAGTGCTTTCCGAATTGGGAAAGTTGAACTCCAAAGAAGGACAAATTATTCTTGGTGCAGCGGTTATTGATGATGTTTTGGGAATTATTGTCCTGGCGGTAGTTGCCAGTTTAGCCAAAGATGGTGCAGTAGACGTGGGTAACGTTATTTATCTCATCGTTAGTGCGAGCGCTTTTCTAATTGGGGCGATAGTTTTTGGTAATGTCTTTAATAAATCATTTGTGGCGATCGCCGATAAACTGAAGACTAGAGGGGAACTAGTCATCCCTGCTTTCATTTTTGCCTTCATGATGGCTTACCTAGCCTCCATCATCCATTTAGAGGCAATTCTTGGTGCTTTTGCCGCCGGTTTAGTTCTCGAAGAAACCGACAAACGCAAAGAACTCCAAAAGCAAGTTATCCCCATAGCTGATATGTTAGTTCCCGTCTTCTTCGTCGCAGTTGGTGCAAAAACTGATTTAGGAGTCTTAAATCCAGCCATTCCCACCAATCAAGAAGCCTTAATCATGGCAACTTTCCTGATTACAGTTGCCATCATCGGTAAAGTAGTGACAGGCTTAACAGTATTTGGTCAACCGGGAATTAACCGCTTGGCTATTGGTGTGGGGATGATTCCCAGAGGTGAAGTCGGCTTAGTATTTGCTGGTGTCGGTGCAGCTAGTGGTGTTCTTTCCAAGCCATTAGGAGCAGCAATTATTATGATGGTTATTATTACCACATTCATCGCTCCTCCCCTGTTGAGATTTGTATTTCCAGAATCAAATACCGCCACAAATTTAGACAACAACTCTGGCACAACATTAGCAGTAGAAACACCACAATCTCTCATCACCACAAAAGACGATTAGTAATTTGAATGTCATCACAAATTCTTTTGTGAACCTCACAGAAAATAGTTGAAAATTTTCTTGTCTGTGGTTTCTACATTTACTATACAAGGAGGTTGGAAGAAACTTCTCTCATCCAATCTCCGTCTTCTGTAATCTTGAAACCCTCTAATTTTAAAATGCTTACTTATTATTTCTACCTTTAATTAAATTTACTTTTGGTTTTTTTGGTTTTATAACGTAAGCATTCAGCCATCAGCAATCAGTCATCAGCAAGAATTGAATTGATAAGCATTCTAATATTAATTACTGATGTCAGTCTCCCTACTTCAAAACCACTAAAATCCAGTTTTAGCTGACTGCTGACCACTGATAGCTGAATGCTTAAAAACTTTCCTTGTTTCCCATTCTATTAGCCTTGATAATGTTTTGTATTCCTATTTTTTTTCAGAACAGTTTTTACAGCTTGAGGATTTTTTTAGTAATCATGGAGAACAACCCGCCAATCTATGTCAGAAATTGACAGTGGTGGGTGTTTTTTGTATGTATCTATATTCATGATTAATTATTAATTCAGCTAAGGAGAAAAAACCGTGAAACTACAATGGTTAATACCTACTACTTTTGGTACTGTACTCATGCTATCATCGCCAACTTTAGCCGCAAAATTAGAATCTTGGCGATTTGATCGTAATCAAAATATCTTAGAAATTAACACAAATGGTGCTGTCAAACCACAAGCACAAGTAATTTTTAATCCCACTCGCTTAGTAATTGATTTACCAGGTGTTAAATTTGGACGTTCCCAATTAACTCAACAAATAGGCGGAGGCATTCGGGAAATTCGCATTGGTCAATTTGATGAACAAACGACACGAATAGTTTTAGAAATAAATCCTGGTTACACCCTAGATCCTCAACAAGTAAAATTTGTCGGTAAAAGTGCCAATCGCTGGACAGTAAAATTACCAAAATTAGAACTTAATACCAACTCAACTAATACTAATACTAATAATACTAATAATTACAATCTAGTCGGCATAGACTCCCCGCCGAAACCTGAGTTCTCACCAATTACTAAAATTGCCCGCAACAATAGAGGCATAACTCAACTTGAAAGTTTGCAAATTACTGGGGATGGCTTTTTTATCCGCACTAATGGTGGTAATCCTCAAACTAGAATCATAAGAAGCCGGGATAAAGACACAGTATTTATTGACATTCTTAGTGCAACTTTATCACCCAACCTAACACAAGGAAATTTGGCAGTTAATAAACACGGTGTGGACAATATTGAATTTACCCAATCACAAATAACACCAACATCTGTCCGCATGACCCTAAAAATCGCCGCAAATAGTCCTGACTGGCGAGTCACCTCCAGTAGCAGCGGTTTAATCATCCTTCCCAACAGGGGAATTATCAATACACCTGAAAATGAGAATTTTCCCCCGACCAGAAACAATAACGGCTCAATTGCGACAATAGAATCTATAGAACTTACTGACAACGGCACACAATTATTAATTAAAGCCGACCAAGTTATATCCGCTACCACAGGTTGGGATAAAAGTTCTGGTTTTTTCCGTATTACCATTCCCAATGCCAAATTAGCCAACGAAGTCAAAGGCCCTACCTTTGATGCTAATAGTCCTATCATCAAACTCCGTCTGCAACCACAACCGCCAAATACTGTAGTTATCTTGGTTCAACCTGCATCAGGTGTAACACTAGGTGTACCCAATCAGGTAGGAGATAAACTTCTGGGTCTAAAACTGCAACGATATCGTCAGATTAGACCACCCATGAATTTACCTCCCCTATTACCACCCAGACAACAACTACCTGACCTCAAACCCAGACAACCACGAATTAACCAAAGGCGCTCCGTTCGTAAAGGCAAAATAGTAGTTATAATTGACCCCGGACATGGTGGTAAAGACTCAGGGGCAATTGGTATCGGTGGAGTCCAGGAAAAAAATGTTATTTTACCAATTGGGAAAAGGATTGCAGAAGTTTTGGAACGAAACGGTATCCAAGTAATTATGACGCGAGACTCTGACTATTTTGTAACTCTACCAGGACGAGTGACAATGGCACAACGGGCCAATGCTGATGTGTTTGTCAGTATCCACGCTAATTCAGCCGGTGAGAGTCGTCCAGAAGTTAGTGGCTTAGAGACTTATCATTACGATAGTGGTTTAACACTCGCTCAAATTGTCCACAGTAAAATTCTGCAAAGTCTTAATGTCAGAGATAGGAAAGTGCGGAAAGCTAGATTTTATGTTCTTCGCAAAACTTCTATGCCCTCAATTTTAGTAGAAACCGGTTTCTTAACTGGTAGAGACGATGCTGCCAAACTGAGAACTTCAGCTTATCAAAATCAAATGGCCGATGCGATCGCCCAAGGCATACTTCAGTATTTAAAATCTAGATAAATAGTAATTTATATCACCTGTTATCTGATTCATTACCAATACTAGAAAAATGAACTTGTTGACCAAATGGTAATACTAAACCGACTGTATGCTACAATCTTACGCCATTAGCCGTGTCTTACTACCAACACCAAAATCTTTTACTTGCACAAAGTTAAATTTGCAGCGGTGATGGTCTGAAGATTACCCCATAAGTCGAGATATTGACAAATCCCATCAATAGGAATCAGGAGAAAGGATTGTGAAACTACATTGGTTAATACCTAGCACTTTTGGAACTGTCTTCATCCTATCTTCGCCCGCTTTTGCCGCGAAATTAGAATCTTGGCGGTTTGATACTAATCAAAACCACTTAGAAATTAACACATCTAGCCCTGTCCAACCCCAAGCCCAACTCATTTTTAACCCCACACGCTTAGTAATTGACTTACCAGGAACAGAACTTGGTCGTCCGTCCGTAACCCAACAAATTGGCAGCAAAATTCGCACCATTCGCGTCGGTCAATTTGATGACCAAACAACACGCTTAGTGATCGAACTAGCCCCTGGTTACACCTTCAACCCTAAGCAAGTTAAATTTGTTCCCACCAATGGCAAACGTTGGATAGTAGAATTACCACAACCGGAGGTTGCTTCTGGGCAAACTGGAGAACCATCATTACCCCCAACATCCGATAAATCATCTGAACCAACACTAGACCCCAGAAGTATTTACAACGTAGTTACCACCAACCGAATTACCCCATCTAATCGAGAAACCACCCCAGGGGTCGTCCAAATTGATAAATTGCGAGTTACAGGTGATGGATTTTTCATTAGCACCACTGGTGGCAATCCTCAACTGCAAATCAATCGCACTCAAGATAATCGCTCTGTCAATATTGATATCATTGGCGCAGCCCTATCACCAAATATGGGACAACGGGATCTATTGATTAATCGCTATGGAGTCCGTCGTGTCCAATTTAGCCAAATATCCAGCAGTCCATCGGCTGTTCGCATGACCTTACAATTAGATAACACCAGTCGCAATTGGCAAGCATTAGCTAGTGGTAACAGTGGTTTTGTCGTCATTCCAGATCCTTTCGCCAAATTACCTGAAAATAACCAATTGTCCGCACCATCACTGAGTGATTCCCCCGCAATTATTCAATCTGTAGAACTCAGTGGCAATGGCACACAATTACTAATTAGAGCCGACCAAGCCATATCAGCCACCAACGGCTGGGATAGAAGCTCAGGTCTATTTCGTATTACTATTCCCAATGCTAAATTAGCTAATCAGGTCAAGGGTCCGGATTTTACTAACAATAGCCCGATTCTGAGAGTTCGTCTCCAACCCCAATCTGACAATACTGTAATTATTCTTGTTCAACCTGCATCTGGCGTTAGCTTTGGCGCATTGAATCAAATTACATCCCAATTATTAGCACTACAATTACAAACTAATCTCCGTACTCAACGTCCTCCAATTACACCACCTGGATTTCCTGGATCACAAGATCCTCCAGGTTCTAGTACACCACCTCCGCAAACAAGACCTCAGCCTCGTCTACCAGTTCCTAATAGCAAAGTTTTAGTAGTTATTGATCCTGGACATGGCGGTAAAGATTCTGGCGCTCCTGGGCTAGGTGGTTTGCTAGAAAAGGATGTTGTTCTACCCATTAGTACCAAACTGGCAACAATTTTAGAACAAAATGGTATCCAAGTTGTCCTCACGCGAGATGCTGACTTTTTTGTGGAACTGCAAGGAAGGGTGGATATAGCCAAGCGTGTTAATGCAACTTTATTTGTCAGTATTCATGCTAATGCTGTGAATAATAGACCTGATGTCAATGGTTTAGAAGTTTATTATTACGACAGCGGCTATACTTTAGCGGATACTGTCCGACAAGCCATTCTCCAAAATATTAGTACCCTCAAGAATCGAGGCACTCGTAAAGCTAGATTTTATGTGCTGAGAAAAAATACTATGCCTGCTATTTTAGTAGAAACAGGCTACATGACCGGTCGGGAAGATAATCCTCGCTTAGGATCACCTGAATATCAAAGTCGTATGGCTGAGGGCATAGCTAGTGGTATTCTGAATTATTTAAAACAAAGATAATTATCGTCAGTTATTTTTTGTCAGTTGTTCTTTGTTTTTTCTTGACTACTGACCACTGACTACTAACCACAATCCAAATTAATATTTGCTGTGTATTCATCTTCTATTTTTGATACTTTTTCCCCCCAAGAACCTCAACGCGCTCCGATTGGGGTATTTGACAGTGGAGTTGGCGGACTAACTGTACTGCGACAAATCTATCAACAACTTCCTAATGAATCCATTATTTATGTAGGGGATACAGCCCGTCTTCCCTATGGTATTCGTTCCCAAACAGAAATACTCCAATTCGTCCGAGAAATCCTCCATTGGATGCAGCAGCAACGGGTGAAAATGGCAATTATGGCCTGTAACACCAGTTCGGCTCTGGCATTAGATATAGTCCGTCAAGAATTTAATTTCCCCATTTTAGGGGTGATTCTACCTGGTGCAAAGGCAGCAGTCCAACAAGGACAACGGATTGGTGTGATTGCTACTCCAGCTACGGCTCAAAGCAATGCCTATCGTCAAGCTATTTTAGAAATTCAATCTAATGTCCAAGTCTGGCAAGTCAGTTGCCCAGAATTTGTCCCACTCATTGAACAAAATCGCATCCACGATCCTTATACTATAGAAATAGCCAAAACTTATCTAGAACCTTTGATTCAGAAAGAAATAGATACTTTAGTTTATGGTTGTACCCATTATCCCCTTTTGTCGCCCATCTTGCGATCGCTCCTTCCCCAGCAAGTCAAGCTCATTGACCCAGCAGTTCATGTCGCCGCCGCTTGCTCTCAAGAATTAGATATACTAGGGATTAGGAATATTCATCCACCAATGCCTACACGCTTCGCTGTCAGCGGTTGTTCCCAGCAATTTACCCAATCTAGCTTACAATGGTTGGGCTATACCCCAATGGTAGAACAAGTATGTTTTGCTGATACTGTCCTCTCTTAAAGTCCAGAAGTAGGGGCGCAGGGCCTGCGCCCAAAAACTAGTCAGCAGCAAAGGTATTTATCTCCTCTTTCCCCTACTACAACACGGCGTAAACAAACCAACCATTCTAAATCACCAAAAAGCCTATACTGTCTTCGTTTTGACTTTTGACTTTTGACTTCCGCCTTGCGGTACTGCTCCCTACAAGTTGCTTTCATTGACTATTGACAGCCTGAGTTACATTTGTAGTTAATTCTCGTTGCTGCTTATATTTATTCTGAACAGAATCAGAGCCGCTTTGAGAAATATTCTTTCTGCTTGCTCGCTTTGCTAAAGCTAATAACAAATATACACTAAACAAATAGCCAGCAGCTAAAATAAATATCATCATAGGCATATTTCTGTAAATCATTGTTCCACCATCTTTAATTACTAGGGAATATAAAATTGCATACAAAACCAGCAGAACTCAATTAATCAAGCACACCCTTGATAAATGTAGTTAGCTATACAAAACATTCCAGTCGAAAACTAATTTTCTCTGGTCAATCAATCTATTTTCTTTAATATCAACTTTCCCAGGCTATACATCCGACAGCAGCAAATTTACTCGACAGCAAACTTAAACCGCGCTCATCAGCAGTCTACCCAGCCTGTGTTATTGACCTCACACCAATTTAAATAAATGTACGCTAATACCCAACGTGCGTTGAATGCATTGAGTTAGTTCCATAACTGGAAAGGCACAATTCAGATCAAATAGGCACGGTCATTGCCTAGAATTTAGGAATTATTCCTATTTTCGCTTTGGCGACGAGTTATTTTAGACTCACAACGCTATTACGTAAAATCATCAAATGATGGTTTTACTTTGGAAGTGAATAATCTGAAAAATTTAACATCTCTAGGTATTAGCCTAACACAGCCAACCTGAATTTGAAGCTAATTTCTGGACTAAATTTAAAAATTTTTTCTTGCTCACCGCCAACTTGAAATTGCCGTCAATGCGTGTTATTTTATTGACATCAAAGTTCTCGTTACTACGCAATTTATTAATTAACTTTAGCAAAAACAATTTAAATTTAAGACAGCCTACTATTGTAACACATTCATAATCTAATGTGTGAATAACGCAATAGATATTAAAAATCATATTGCTGAAGGAAAACTTTGCGCTGACACTGGGTTATCTTAAAATTAAAGAATATGTAAACTTTCGTAACCTAAGTCAGAGTCCGCCCATCCATGACCCCAGCCACCTCCCTGTTTACCCCTGTGGAAGCAGACCTGCAAATACTAGCAGATAACCTTAAACAGCTAGTTGGAAATCGCCACCCCATTCTCTATGCCGCAGCCGAACACTTATTCGGTGCTGGGGGGAAGCGAATCAGACCTGCAATAGTGCTACTTATATCGCGGGCAACCATGCTCGAAGAAGATATTACCCCGCGTCACCGACGACTGGCAGAAATTACAGAAATGATTCACACAGCCAGTCTAGTCCATGATGATGTAGTAGATGAATCAAATGTTCGTCGCGGTGTACCGACTGTACATAGTTTGTTTGGTAATCGCATTGCTGTGCTTGCAGGGGATTTTCTCTTTGCACAATCGTCTTGGTATTTAGCAAATCTAAATAATTTGGATGTTGTTAAACTGCTTTCTGAAGTAATTATGGACTTAGCCGCTGGAGAAATCCAACAAGGGCTAAATCGCTTTGATGCTAGTCTTTCTACGGAAACCTACCTGCAAAAAAGCTATTACAAAACAGCCTCATTAATTGCTAACAGTTCTAAGGCTGCTGGATTGATTAGTGAAACATCCCTAGAAACTGCCGAACACTTGTACAGCTATGGTCGCAATTTAGGTCTTTCCTTTCAAATAGTAGATGATATTCTTGATTTCACCAGTTCAACAGACACCCTGGGTAAACCAGCGGGTTCTGACCTCAAAAGTGGCAACCTGACAGCACCAGTTTTATTTGCTTTAGAAGAAAAACCCTACTTAGAAGTCCTGATTGAACGAGAGTTTTCCCAGGCAGGGGATTTAGAGCAAGCACTGGCACTAATCCATGATAGTCGAGGTATCCAAAGAGCTAGAGAATTAGCTGCTCACCATGCTAAGTTAGCCACCGAGTCTATCGGTGTTTTAGAACCATCAGCATCACGTGAAGCGCTGATGAATTTGACCGACTATGTACTAAGTCGGCTCTACTAAAAAAAAGTTAAGGCGATTTAAGATTTGGGATTGTGGACATTAAATTTCCTAAATCCCAAATTTAGTTAGGCAATATTAGGAGGAACTTTTTTTTGGGTTGTAAGTTGCTGTAATTGTTGCTGGATAAGCTTTTCTAGCTCAGAACGCCGTACCTCTACAGTATTGGTTAAATTTCCTGATGTTTCCATAAAAACTATGCTGTGTAATGGTTTCAGGGCTACCAATTGGAATAAAATTTGAGTAACATCCATGAGGGTTGGCAGCAAGTGAGGGTCACGCCCAGCATCTGAGATTAGGGAAACATCTTGTATGGTAGGGAAAGCGTAAATAACTTGCTTTTCTATTCCTGGATTTGCGCGATTGCTCAATGTAGTTAGAACCCAATCTTGCTCAGAATTTTGGAGAATAAAGTATTGGTAGTGGTTTAACTTTTGGGCAATGGCGATTAATACAGGGGCGATTGATACCATAATCTGTGGTGTCACGCCATCCTGGGGTGCATTGTCTATCAGCAATTGAATTTGTGCTTCTAAATCCATCATGAGTTGTAAATGACTTTTGGATAATGGCTAAAACATGAGCAAGAAAATATTCCACCAAATTGGGATTCACAAGTTCAATCGGCTTATGCCACATATCCTCACTGTAAATTGGTTTGCGTTTGACTTGTATACAACAACCATGAAACTATTATCCAAAGTCTAACAAGTCGTGTCCAAAGTATGTTAGGGTCTTTTTGAGAACTGGGACTATGAATTCAACAGCAATCGCAACTAATCAGGGGAAAATTTCTATCAGCGTGGAGGTCATCTTTCAATTCCTATTTAGGGAACTTCAACAGTCAACTAAGGCTTCGGAGCAAAATTGTCACGATGTGTCGGTGAGAATTACTAACGAAGTTCTGCGGATTTGCAATGAAAGTAAACGCATTCAAACTTCCGGGTCTGTAGAAAGTTCAGCCATGAGCCTAGCTAAACATCGGTTACAACAGTGTATTCGATACTATCAGTTAGGTTCAAGTCGTGGAAGGGTAGAATTACACAGCACACTGAGTGCTATTGTTTATCGTTATATTAATCCCCCTCACAAGCAATTAAGCTATCAAGGGCGATTGACTATCATTGAAGATTTTCTCCAGAGTTTTTATCTGGAGGCTTTAAATGCTTTTAGAAGGGAGAACCAATTAGGTCCGACCTATCGCCCCCAGACTCTGTTGGAATTGGGAGAATACATGGCATTTACCGAACGATATGGTAAACGTCGGATTCCACTCCCTGGAAGGCAGCAACAGCTAATTATTTTGCGGGCGCAAACCTTTTCCAAACAACAGCCTTTAGAAACAAGTGTAGATATAGAACAGGCATCAGAGGGTGGTAGTGGTGAGTTTGACGGTTCTTGGGAAGAGCCAGCTATCCATCAATTGCGCTCGGCTATGGCTATGCAGCCCGAACCAGAAGAAGATACCCTGCGCTCGGTTGTGATTACTGAATTAATAGATTATTTAGAAGAAAAAGAACAATCTGACTGTGCTGATTACTTTGCTTTGCGTCTTCAAGATTTATCAGCACCAGAGATTGAGTCAATTTTAGGTTTAACATCTCGGCAGCGTGATTACTTACAGCAACGGTTTAAATATCATTTAATTCGGTTTGCTCTTTTACATCGTTGGGAATTGGTTCATGAGTGGTTGGAAGTTTCTTTGCCAACTAATTTGGGTTTAACTCCAATTCAATGGGAAACTTACTTAGCACAACTAGATGAGAAACAAAAGTCTATCTTAGATTTGAAGCAGCAAGGAAAACCTGATGAGCAAATATCGAAGACATTAGGCTTGTCAATGGCACAATTACAAAAACGTTGGTTTAAGATTTTAGAACAAGCTTGGGAAATTCGGAATTCTTTAGTGTCCGGATCTAGTGCATCTACCCATGAATGGTGACTTGTGAATCTTCACAAAATGATCAACTTGCTTGGGTATTGAAAAATTATAACTTCAACACTTACGGGTATAGCTTGTTATAATGTGAGGAAATTGACGGGGTAGATATTTATCTCCAGATAGTAGCCAAATTATTGGTGAACTCAAATTGATAAGAAAAGCCCCAAACCTTTCAATTGGGAGAAATTCCTACTGTGCAAGAACGTTTTCAAGCTATTCTTAAGCGTCGTTTACAAGACCAAGTAGAAAAAAATCCGCCGTTGTTCCCCTGGGAAACACAATCAATGGAGTATCCCGACTGTGTAGAAGAACAATCTCTGGGTTTAGTTCCTGTTTGGGGGTGGACTGTCCACCAATCTAAGCTTAATTTGCCTATTCCTTTGCCTGAAAAAGTTTTTTGGCAATTGCTGGAGAAATGTCAGGTGTTATTGACATCTTCTTTACCTCTGGGAGCTAAGTTAGTTCAGGTGGTAGAAAGTATGTTTCCTACGGATGCTCAAGCTATTAATGATTTGGCTGGGTTAGTCCTGAGAAGCTCTTATCGTTCTGCTGATACTTTGACGGCTACGGCTGATGTTGAGAGCGATTATTTTGATTTATTACCACGGCAACAAATGGCTTTGTCTTTAATGGCAGCCAAGCAGTTGTTGGAAAATTTAACTTTGCCAATTTCATTTACTCAGCCACTGGTAGAAAGACAATGGCTCACTACGGTGGGGACTTTGAGTATTCGAGTAGAATTACGGGATTTAGGTAAGTTCATGAAGTTGACGGTTCAGGGTGAATTACCTACGCCGGGGATTTTACAACTCCGGGGTAATGATACTCAAGAATTTGTGAAATCTGAGACTTCAGAAATACCAGTTATAGAGTTACAAATTGATAGAAATCAGCCAATTTATACTTTGGCAGTGGAGTTCCCTGGATTAGATCAACAGCCTTTATTGTTGGCTATTCAGGTGAAAATCTAAGGTAATATTGCCATATCTAGGAGTTAGATGGGAGAAAATGGCAACGAATGTATCATAATCATCAACAAGATCAATTATTAAGGGCGTATCTAATTACCTTAGCTATGAGCGGGATACTTGTACTCTCAGGGAGTCTGAAGCTAGGATAGGGGGGAAGTTGAAAACAAGATGATAGTTTTCTACCTAGTATAGTATCCGCAGCGTCTACATCATAGCTTTGCTTATTTGAAAATGTTTAATTTGTCTAGGATCAATCGGTTTTGGCGTTTACCGTTAGGTAATCAGTGGCAACCAACTAGAGGAAAATCGCCAGTCAAAGAAGTGGAAGATTCGATTCCTTTGCGAGTGCTAGTGATGGTACTGGTCATTTTGGGGATTGTGGCTACGGATATTGCTGGTGAAACTCAATTTAGTCTGTGGACTGTTCCACTGACTATGGCTGGAACCTGGTGGTGATGCGGGTGCGATCGCAAGCTGAAGGTTTTTGGCGCGTCCTGTCCTTTGACAATTACACAGGCAAAGGTTGGAAGATTTCCCGTAATGATCAAGTTACCAATGGCGGAAGTGGCTTAACTTGCGTTGGTTAAAGAAATTACCGCCTATGGAAAGACTGTACCAACAAATGTTGCAATGGAATTCTCAGAAAGGTTTAAGTAAGCATCCTAGTCAAACACCTCTAGAATATGCCCAGGTTTCATACCAATACCATATACTGTATTCGTTTTAACTTCCGCCCTGCGGTACTAGCTTGTATGGATATAATTTTGCATATATCGTAAGGAATATTTTTAGGAGATTTTGTGGATAAAACAGCTAAAAAAAGCATTAATTATGAAAAAACTCAGGCTAACGTGGTTTAAATCGTTGTAACTCCCATTCTTTAGCGATAACATGGAAATAAGTTTACTACGAGCTTTTCATTTTTCGTTTAGCTGAAATTTTTTTTATGGAAATTCAATTAATCAATATCGGTTTTGGTAATATCGTCTCTGCCAACAGAGTCGTTGCCATAGTTAGTCCAGAATCTGCTCCCATTAAACGGATTATTACCGATGCTAGGGATAGAGGTCAATTAGTTGATGCTACCTATGGAAGACGGACTAGGGCAGTGATTATT
This sequence comes from Dolichospermum compactum NIES-806, assembly GCF_002368115.1. Taxonomy (NCBI): domain Bacteria; kingdom Bacillati; phylum Cyanobacteriota; class Cyanophyceae; order Nostocales; family Aphanizomenonaceae; genus Dolichospermum; species Dolichospermum compactum. The sequence continues at coordinate 1,566,921 of NZ_AP018316.1, forward strand.
ACTGATTCTAGTCATGTTATTCTCTCGGCGATTCAGCCAGAAACAGTAGCCAATCGGTTTGTGATTTCTCGTGATCATCATGTTGTAGATAATTAATCATTGGCATAATTAATTATCAACCCAATTCTATTTGTACCATATCGGCTGTACCATGTGAATTAGACTGGATTTCTGTCACCAGTGCTACAAATTCTTTAGTCTTGATGCTATTTTGAAGAGTGAGGATGAGAAATACTGCTGCAAAAGCTTATACCATAGGTATTTAACCATCTCAAATCCCAAATTCAAAATGGTATTAGTTATTTTAGTCGCTAACACAAGACTAAGGAATCATTTGTATTTATTAATTCACTCTTCTCACGGATAATGCAAGTTTTACCTACCCATAATGGTGCAAATACGAAAGAATGTCCGCCTCTGGGCAAACTAATTGTTTTAACCGGCCCGAGTGGAGTCGGCAAAGGTACATTAATGAATGAAATTCTCCGGCGTTATCCAGAATTGCATTATTCAGTATCTGCAACGACTCGTTCTCCTCGTCCGGGAGAAATCAATGGTAAAAACTATAACTTTATTAGTCGGGGTCAGTTTGAAAAGTTAGTTACTCAAGGCGAATTTTTAGAATGGGCAGAATTTGCTGGTAACTGTTATGGTACGCTCCGGGCGGCTGTGCTTAATCATGTTCAAGCTGGTCAGTTGGTGGTGCTAGAAATTGAGTTAGCAGGAGCAAGACAAATTCGTCACACTTTTCCTAGCACTCTCAGTATTTTCATTTTACCACCTTCATTTGCAGAATTAGAAAAGCGGATACGCGGGCGTGGACAAGATGCGGAAAAGGATATTTCTCGTCGTTTGCAACGTGCTGAAGAGGAAATTGCCGCTGCTAACGAATTTGATGTAAAAATTATCAATGATGATTTTGAGCAAGCTGTAAAGGAAATAGAGAAGGCGATTTTTGAATAAGTATCTGGTAATTGGGAAACAAATTCTCCCTATTCCCTGTTCCCTATTCCCTGAATGGGTAATAGCCCAAATTAGCAACTATTACCCATTACCAATCATCAAATTAACCCAATAAACCTTGGATTAATCCAGAATTACCTGTCAAGAAGAACGCGACTACTGCGCCACCGATACCACCAATCAAGAAAGCACTGGCGAAATTATTCCAGCTTTCCTTAGAGTTGAAAGCATCAACTGGAGGATTAGGTACAGCAACACTAGCAAGTGCTTTATCAGGATTGCTGTTAGCGTATAAAGATAGGCAAGCGGTTAAAATTACAACCAAACCAATGCTGCCCAGTAAACCAGCTAAGTTAGCATTAGGGGCATTACGTAAGGGACCTAATTTATCAAAAGGTCCAAATAACAAATAGCCATGAGCCATACCAACTTCCAGCCCACGTCTAAAAGGATTTAGACCGGGGCGATAAGCTGGTAAATTGCTAATAAACCACTTCACCAAAGGAGCGGAATTGATAGGGGTTTCTAGGTCGCCTTTTTGTGGATCACGTCCTGCTGCTATTGCCATAACTATTTTTCGATTCCTTGAATTCCTTGAATTACTGTTGTTCTTTTTCAAGGCATGAAACCCATAAATCATAGGTGAGATTACGAGTTTCATACATTATTTAAGATTGTTTATTGCTAAACAATCCAGAAGAAAAAGCTAATTTACTTAGCTTTTCCTAACCGTGTTTTCAACCTATAGGGGGTGGAAAAGTAGGTCAGGGAAGAAGCGGTTAAATTCAATCAAAATCCCGGCTGTGATTGTCAGCCAGATTGTAGCTGCAACAGGAGCAGTAGAGATAAATGTCAGCAAGTAGTTGGTTTCGTCGCCTTTTTCAGCCATGAATTTAGTCTCCAGTAATGAGTGAGTGAAAACAAATGAATTAACGTGGTGAAACGGTAATTTCTGAATCCTTCGCTGTTAATTCGCCGGAGAGCAATTCCTTGATTGCTGCTGCTGGCCAAGCAAAACCGGAGGTGATGATAGGTAGAGCAATACCCAAATCAATTTGGATTTCTTTTTGCTCCGCATTTGATTCTTTTTGGATTGCTTGGAGATAAGCACGGCCTACCCAACCAATCCAACCAGCAATGTAGAGGAAGAGAATACTAGGGATTAAAAAATCACCAGCATGATCAAGACGGCCATCTACAATCAAGTGGGGATAACCTTCTGGTCCACAGAGCGCTTGAGAATAACGTTCAAACCGCTTTTTACCTGATTCGGGGTCAGGGGTGGTGTTACGGGCATTTCGTGCTAGCTCTTGAAAGGCGGGAGAGTCTTTACAAGGAACAAGGTTTGCGCCTAGCGCTTTAGCTTCAGGAGCAAAATTGAACCAAAGAGTCATCACCAAAAGCAAAGCAAACAATCGTCTCATGGAGTTGTTTCCTTTTATTACAAAACGGGAAGTTTCTTGTACAAAACGAAGCGGCTTGTACAGTCTTTATTTTAGATAACTAGGAAGTTATCATACTCTTGGCTGGGGACTGAGTAAAGTTGAAGTCAATAAAAGTTAAAGCTTCTCAATCAAAAGATAGGGAAAAGAGGAGAAAGTAGGGTCAGGGGCAGGGGCAGAGGAGATATGAGAGAATGTATGTTGCCCATTACCAATTACCAATTACTCATTCTATGACAACCGTTTTGGCTATTGAAACCAGTTGTGATGAAACTGCTGTGGCAATTGTTAAGAATCGTGAAGTGTGTAGCAGTATTGTTGCTTCACAAATTTCTGTTCATCAACAATATGGTGGCGTAGTGCCAGAGGTGGCTTCACGTCAGCATTTAGAAACGCTGAATTATGAAATAGAGCAGGCTTTAGAATCTAGTCATTTAGATTGGAGTCAGATTGATGGGATAGCTGCCACCTGTGCGCCTGGACTGGTAGGAGCGCTGCTGGTAGGATTAACGGCTGCGAAGACTCTGGCAATTGTCCATGATTTGCCTTTTTTAGGGGTGCATCATCTGGAAGGTCATATTTATGCGACTTACTTGAGTGAGCTAAGTTTAAATCCTCCTTTTCTTAGCTTACTTGTTTCTGGAGGTCATACAAGCTTGATTTATGTGAAAGATTATGGTATGTACGAAACCTTGGGAGAAACCCGTGATGATGCGGCGGGTGAGGCTTTTGATAAGGTGGCACGGTTATTAAAATTGGGTTATCCTGGTGGACCGATAATTGATAAACTGGCACAAACTGGTAATTCCCAGGCTTTTGGATTACCGGAGGGCAAAATTTCTTTACCGGGTGGGGGTTATCATCCTTATGATTGTAGTTTTAGCGGCTTAAAGACAGCCGTATTACGTTTAGTGCAGCAGTTGGAGAGGGAGGGTAAGGAAGTACCAATTGCCGATGTGGTGGCCAGTTTCCAGGATACTATAGCGCGATCGCTGACCAAAAGAGCGATCGCCTGCGCTCGTAATTATGGACTAAGTACCATTACTGTAGGTGGTGGTGTAGCAGCCAATAGTGGACTGAGAAAGCATTTACAAACAGCAGCCAGTAAACATAACATCCGGGTTCTATTCCCCCCCTTAAAATTTTGCACCGACAACGCCGCCATGATTGGCTGTGCCGCAGCCGAACACCTATCCCTTGGTAGAACATCCCCCCTCACATTAGGAGTCCATTCCCGGCTCTCACTGAACCAAGTCATGCAGTTGTATGAAAATTAGTTCGGAAGTCAGGAGTCAGGAGTCAGGAGTCAGGATGAAGAAAGAAGAAAGAAGAAAGAAGAAGGAAAAAGAAAATGACTAATGATCAATGACTAATGACCGAATATTTTCAGCCACAGCTTTTGGTTGCTCTAACATAGCCAAATGGCCACAATCAGAAATTTCAATCACATTATCGCCCACATATTGAAAAAGCCAATGAAAACTCGCTAAATGGCGGACATACTTAGGTTCCATCACCTTATCGTCAGCACCGGCTAAAAAATACACAGGCTGCTTTAACTTGGATACTAACTGGGGTAAAGAATTAATTTCTGCTTCCGTAGTAGAGTCGAAAAGAGTTCCCAAAGCAGCTTCAGGGTCAGCAACAATAAAATCAATCAGTCGTTGACGCGCCCAATATCGGTCTAATGGACGCAACACACTAGCTTTAGTAAACAACAAATCAATCAAAGGCATTTGTGAAAGCCAACGGGGACGGACTTGTAAAAACTTTTGTCCAGCGGCACGAAATTGCTCAAAAGCTTCCTTCAGATAAATCCCACCACCGGCATTAATACAAATCACACCTTGAACACAATCAGGTAGTTGAGCAGCCGTCCATAGAGCAATAGTACCACCCAAGGAATGACCAACTAACCAAGCACTAGAAATATTCAGGTGTTGGAGAAGCACAGCCAAATCCTGAGCATAAGCAGATGGAGAGTATAGAGAATCCAAAGACAAACTATCTATACTGGAGTCTGTAGCAGTCAGTTCTATATCTGATGTCACCTGAGACTGTGATTCACCAAAACCTCGTAAATCATAAGATAAACACTGTAAATCTACCGATAAACGAGAAATTACAGGTTGCCAATATACGCTACTATTTAGCCAACCGTGGATAAATACTAAAGTATGGGGGCATGATGTGGGAGCCGTTAGCTCATAAGTATGTGGAACACCTAAGATTTCTATTGTTGCCATAATTAAATATCGTACCCTTAAGAGTGGGTGCGACTCAATACAACTCAATACGAAACGAACAGAGAACCAAAAATTCAAAAATTCAAATTTTGAATTAAGCAGATGGACGTTAAATTCAGACCGTGAATAGTTAAACCATAAGCTGCTAGGACACCAAAAATATCGCTCAAGAGGAAAGATTGATTGCGGTAGGCAAAATGCAGGGCGCTTTTGCTACCTTCTGGCTTCATCTCAATAACAGCCCGTTTAGTTTTATAAAGACGGTATGCTAGGCGTAAATTTTGAAGTTGAATCTCACTGCTAACAAATTGCCCATAGAATTGGGGAAACGCTCGATTAAAGCATTTCAGGAGTTATAGAGTTGAAGATTTTAAACCAGAAGCCATTTTTGCGGGTAAGACTTGCTTGTTTTGTACAAACTGGGGCAGGGGACAGGTAACAGGGGGAAGCTTAGAGAACTCCACAAAAAAGATGAACTGCTTGCAGCAGTGCTAGTTCCCTCCGGGACGCTCCGCGAACGCTATCCAATCTTGTGGGATGGGCATCTTCGTCCGTCCTTGTATTATTAGCCGGCTTTTCAGCCCGCACCACAAGAAATTTTGGGATATTTTTTAATTGGAGAACTCTTAAGAACATTTTTGATTAATTCCGCCCTGAAGGGGCGGGGCTTGTACCGAAAATTCCCAATCCAAAATCTAAAATCCAAAATCTAAAATTTTTCGGTCAAAACAAAATGCTAAAGTTGAGATTGATTGGGAAGAAACACTTGATAACTAGCTGTGAGTATTGCAAATCGCTAAACCGCGTAGAATGTTTCTAGTGAATTAGCCAGCAATGATCATAGTGATGTTAGATGTGAATCAACACTTTTTAAAAGTGGAAACCAATTTTAGTCATACTACCCGAACTGCATTGGCATGGGTTTTTGGAAAACTTGGTTTAGCACTCCTGAATCTTTAGCGACAAATAAAAACACTGCTGTTAATGAGCATACAGCGGAAGTTGATGGTAATTCTAGTGTAGGTAAGGATCAAATCATTTTCAGTACGGAAAGAGATATTGACCTTTATGAACTTGAAGAACTCTGTGATGCAGTTGGCTGGTCACGTCGCCCTCTCAGAAAAGTAAAAAAAGCTATTGAGCATAGTTTTCTCGTGGCCTCTATGTGGCAAGTGCGAGGAAACAAAAAGCGTTTGATTGGTTTTGCCCGTGCTACCTCAGATCATGCTTTTAATGCCACTATTTGGGATGTAGTCGTTCATCCTGATTTTCAAAGTAGAGGACTTGGTAAGGCATTAATGAAATATGTTCTCAAAAAACTCAGAAGTGAAGAAATTAGTAATGTCACTCTTTTTGCTGACTCTCATGTTGTAGATTTCTATAAAACTATGGGATTTATGTCAGATCCTGAAGGTATAAAAGGAATGTTCTGGTATCCTCAGTGATTAAGGTGGCTGGGTTTTGGGGATTAGGGAATTGAGGATATTTCCTTCAATCTGATTTTTTCTGGATTATTGGGTTTGCATTTATTCTTTTTTGTGATATGATAGTCGGGATGAGCCAAAAAAACATAATTTGATTTATGTGGATTTCGCTTTCTATGACTTTACGGGATGTAGCGCAGCTTGGTAGCGCGCCTGCTTTGGGAGCAGGATGCCGCAGGTTCGAATCCTGTCATCCCGATTTTTGAGAATAAAGACCCCAGACCCAACCCTCTCCTCGCAAGCGGGTAGCTGGGTATGATTTATTTTATTACTGCTCCAATACTTGTCGGTTAAGGAAATGTAGGTTGGGTTGAGCGACAGCGAAACCCAACAAAATCCTTGATAAGGTTGGTTTATGGCCGATGCCTCCGAATCCTGCAGAGATACGCCACACTTCGTAAACGTTCCGATTGCTCCGTAAACGTTTACGTTCCACAACCCAACCTACCGTATAATAACTTTTTAGTGCTAGACAATGGTTTTTTACCATATTTGAAACCCTTAGATATTCATAGGCTACTAAGTCGTTAGACTTGCATACGTTACGCGCTATTCTTTTAGTATGTTCAATCCTTTGCCTACTTACTTTTAAGTGTTTTTTGGCATAAAGTTTTCTAGCTTTTTTTCTACAGCTAGAACCTTTCCGCTTTTTGTAAATCCGTCTTTGAGAATGCTTAATTGATTTTTCAGCCTTTCTCAAAAACTTAGGATTGGCTTCATGATGCCCGCTAGAGTCGGTATAAAATGACTTAATACCAACGTCTAACCCGATTTCTTTACCCGTTTGGTTAAAATTTTGGTTGAGAGTGTTAACTCACATCCAAGTTAAAAACCTACACTTGTCAGGCAGATCATACTCCCCCTCGACCTAACTGATTCAATATAATTGAGGGGGGTAAACCCCGCCCCTACAGGCTTTACGATTCGCTGACTGGATTTCATCATGCAAGTGCATACCGCTATAATACAAAGACGGGCAGGATGCCCATCCTACAAGATTGAATCATCTTTTCTGTGGAGTTCTCTAAAAGGAAATCCTGTCAGGATTTCCCAGTTTTAGCCAATATGACTAAAAATCTAGCGCTTGAAGCGAGAACGTTGTTGACGACGTTGCTTGTGTCTAGCTATGGCTTTACGCTTTTCTTTTTCTAAAGGTGTTTCAAAGTGGCGCTTTTTCCGCATATCTTGGAAAATTCCCGCTTTGGAAACTTCCCGCTTAAATCTTCGTAGTGCTGATTCAATCCCCTCATTTTCACCTAAGACCACTTGTGTCATTCCTGTTCCTCCGTAGTTTAAATCAATATTTGAGAACTAAAGTCAAAATAAAATACTCCAGCAGCACTTAGCATGAAACTGTATCTGCTGGATACTCTAGATTTTAATTTTTTTTCTGGACTTAGTAGCGACGGTCTCCACCGCCACCACGATTGCCCCAACTTCCGCCGCCACCACGAGAAGAACCTCTGTCCTCCTTGGGCTTGGCCTTGTTTACGCGCAGAGAACGTCCCATCCATTCAGCACTATCTAGCGCTTCAATCGCTTTTGCCTCGTCCGCTTCTGATCCCATTTCCACAAAGGCAAAACCTCGTGGGCGACCAGTTTCCCGGTCTGTAGGTAGCTGCACACGATTAACTGTTCCGTACTCCGCAAAAGCCTGTTTCAGGTCTTCTTCTGTTACCTGATAGGACAAATTACCAACGTAAATCGACATAGAAGAGGGTCTCCCAAACCAGAGAGTGTAGAGAGTTAGATTCGGAGAGACGTATTTAAAAAAATCTTAAAACGACTTACTCAACCGAAAATAATCTTTTATATCCCCAAGTATAGCACTACATGAGAATATTAACCCATAATGAACAAATTTTCCCAACAAAATTACCAGCATTGTCAAGAAATTCTTCATGACAAACACTGTTCTAGTGGGAAGTAACCCGTGTGAGAATGCTTTGCGCTTCTTGACACAGTACCTCATGATTTTGATAATTACTCGCCAGTAATTCCCCCCATTGATGAATGTCGCCGGTGTTATATTTTAATGGTGTGCAGTCAAAATGTGTAAAGTTGCCACCTGCTTCTGTCAAGATTAGTTCAGGAGCAGCCATATCCCAGTCTTTAGGTGCGGATTTACCGGAAAGGGAAATGTAAACATCTGCTTGCTGTTCAACTATCGCGGCAATTTTGCAACCGACGCTACCAATTGCTTTTTGATTTTGACAAGGCAGGTGCTGTAGCAGATATTCTAACCTATCATTGCGGTGTGAGCGACTGACCACCAAAATTAGATCTTGGATATTTTTATGGGAGTTCAGTCGTACAGGTAAAGAACCTGTTGCAGTTTCGATAAAAGTCCCACCACCTCTAGTAGCATAATATAACTTTTGTGTCTCTGGAACTGCCACAACGGCTAACATTGTCTGTGTTCCTTGAACTAAGGCAATATGAATTGCATATTCTCCAGTTTTGTTGATAAAGTCCCTTGTCCCATCTAATGGATCAATAATCCATACCCACTCGGCAGGATTTTTTCCCTGTTGTGATTTATAAGTTTCTTCGCTGATATATCCAAAGTCTTCATCACCTAAAGCGGCTTGTAACTGTGACAAGACATATTCACTGACGGCTAAATCTGCCACTGTAACGGGTTCGCTGTCTTTATACTGAATATCTAAATTTGGTGCGGCAGCAGTACCGTGATAATAAGAACTCAGGAGACTGGCTGCACCCCAACCTACCTTCCGTGCAATTGTTAATATTTCAGATAAGTCTTTCATTTGGAGACAAATTTGGGTGGAATAGGAAAATTAAATACTATAGCAGGAGTCAAGTGTGAGCTTTCGCAAATATACATAATAGTAATGGACAGAAAATAGCTACAGGTAAATGACTAAAAAAACAGCCATAGATCACAAAATAAGATAATTGGGATGCGATGTAGTAGGCGATCGCCACTATTACCTGTTTCCACCAAGTAACCCGACGCAAGTTAAATATATCCAGTTGAGGACGGAAATCAATAAACATAATTAAGTATCAAACATTTAAATTCAACCAAGGGCGCGTACCGAAGTGTTTGCACGCCTCCGCAGCAATATTCCCAGCTAATGCTAATGCTTCTATAAAATTTGTCTCCAGGATATAGTGACAGAAAGCACCGTGAAAAATATCTCCTGCTCCTAGTGTATCAACGGGCTGTATTTTTGGCACATTAACTACACCTGACTGATCAGGAGTTAAGTATTGGATGGGGTTTTCCCCTTGAGTAATGGCAATATAAGGAATGTTAAAATTTTGTAAATAGGCAAAAACGTCTTCCTGATTTTCGCAGTTAGGCGGATAGAAATTAGCAGAACAAATAGCATAATTTACAAAGGGTAATATTTCTGCAAATCCTGGTTTCCAGCTACCACCATCAATGACAACTGGAATATTCTGAATATTAGCACTTTGGGCAATGATTTTGCTTACTTCCATTTGATGCCCATCAATTAATACAATATCAATATCCTGTAAAATATTTGCAGGGATAGAAGTAATATTTGCCTGAGTTTTAACGGCATTAATAGAAATTACCGCTCTTTCACCTGTACCTTGCGTAACAACAATTGAAGAAACAGGTGGTGGTCTTTTCCCGTAGGGGTATAAGTCAATAATTGCAATTTGGTAATTCTCTAAATCGCTACATATTAACTGTGTGATATGGTGCGAACCCAATACACCTAAAACTGTAGATTGGTTACCTAAATGACTGAAAGTGACTGCGGCATTTGTTGCGGGTCCTCCTGCTGCTACAGTATAGTCAGTGGCAACTAATTTTTGATTATTTTGGGGGGGAGAATCCGCGAGATAAATGAAATCTAAGGTAATTAAACCGACAAATAAGCCAGATTTGCTCATTGCTAATTGGTAACTTGCTTAAAGTGTTAAGTAGGGGTAGCACTCTCGTACCTACCCCAAATTATAGGAAAGTTTATGAATTTAATGTAGGGGTAGCACCCCCGTACCTACCCATATGGGGCAACTACAGGGGATTTGTCCCTAAATTTGGGGCAACCACAGTGGTGCTGTGATCAAACCAGAAGATTTTCACAAGGTTGATAGTGATGATTATGTGATTCATGAAGGAGGAGAAAAAATCTATTTTTTAATTAGGTGTTAAGGAATTATTTCTTCGTTCTATCAATACATATCCAGCATTTTCAAAGTCGTGAATATATTCATAATGATAATAAGCTTCAAAGGCTTTCTTCGCATCCTCGCTTGTACGAATATTTTTCACACTACCTCTCCAAAATTCGGCTGCCTTTTGGGGGGGGTTATTATTTTTTGAATTGCTTTTTGAACTCTCTCAACTTGTCGAGGAACTCCCCCCTCTGTAAAGAATATTATGGCTTGCTCAAAATTTATCTGACTATTTTGAAAGTTACCCATTTTCTGATATGTTAAACCTAATTGGAAGTAAGCTGCTCCTAAATGATATCTATTAGCATTAATTTTATTCAGTATTTTTATTGATTCTGAATGTTGGGAGAGAGCTTCTTGAAAATTATCTTGGATGCGAGCAAGTTCTGCTAAACCAGTTAAAGCCTGAGCTACAAACAGATTATGTTCAGGATTATATTTAACTGCTTCAGAAGATTCCAGGGAAAGCATATATGGGTTCGTGTTCCCGTAAAATTGAGTTTTTTGTTGAGAGAATTTTATTACTTCATGATACATTATCAAAGATTTTTGAATATTCCCTAAATTTTTGTAAATTATGCCTAACGCTTGTAACAGATAGATTTTACGCCATACAATAATATCTATATCTACTTCATTTTCTACACCCGACTTAATAAGCAAAGTTTCCATATTAGCCACAACATAACATAATCTTTTAGCCAAAACTTGAGCAAGAACCCCATAAGATAATCTTTTTGTGAAAAATTTATCAACAACCGATGTTTTTTCTAGATTCAAGTATGAGTATATAACAGCTAAGTGTATAGATATATGTATTTGATATCTTTTTATTTTTAACTTTAAACTTGGACTTACTTTTCCCATTATGGTTGCTAACCATGATTTGGTTAGTTCCAAAATATTTAGACCTGCTTCCAGTTCCCAGCTATTTATATAGCAGATAGATAAATGCATTTTATTTTTTAATATCAACAATATAATATCATCATATTTTGTATCTATCTTATTATTTTCAAAACCATCTAAAAGAGAATTTGCCAGTGCTAGTGATTTATTACAGTAGTTAATTGCTATGTTTATATTTCCTAAGAGCATATTGATTCCACCTTTAATAGAATAAATACTTGCTATTATATATTGAGATTTTATGTTTTTGATGATGAAATCCAATATAGATGTTATTTGCACGAATCCTACCGATCGATGGTAAGAAAAAGCAAGAGTTTCATCAGGTGTGAAGGAATTATGTCTTCGTTCTATCAATACATATCCAGCATTTTCAAAGTCATGAATACATTCATAATGATAATAAGCTTCAAAGGCTTTCTTCGCATCCTCGATTGTGCGAATATTTTTCACACTACCTCTCCAAAATTCGGCTGCTTTGCGGTTAACTTCCTCCCATTCTTGACTTGATTTTAACCTGTTTATGCTCTCTTCTTTAATCACTGGATGCAGCCAATACTTCCCCTTAGCAAATTCAAACAAACGCAAATTTCTTAAAGTTCTAATTATATAGATACACTGTTGCTGGTCAGGAATATCCCACAGCAAAGCTAGTAAAGCATCTTCAGTCACTTGCGGTATATCCTGATAGCGATAACATCCTAACCGACACAGTAACTTATAAGCACTGGGATTTAAAATTTGCAATCTCTCAAATTGAGTGACAACTAAATTTTCTAATCCTCTTTCCACCAAAGTACAATTTTCTTGCCAATAAGCAGTTGCATCTCCTTCATAATTTGTTTCTATTGACCCAACCAAGATATGCATGGCTTTGGCATTACCCCCATATTTTATGTGCATTTCTTCTAGTAAAGAAACATCAATCTCAAGTTCGTGAAATGCGAAAAATTTCTGCCATGCTGAACTACTCAAGTTACTTAAATAATAATGATAAATTACATCAACCCGGTCGTCAAATAAACATTCTCTACTCGTAATTATTGTAAATGACCGCACAGTTGCATCAGCTAATATCTTCAATAGTTCTAAATAACGACTATGATTTTGAATAAACTTACCGTGTTTATCTAGTACAGGTTCTAAGTTATCAATTAATATTCCGACCCGACGATTTTGCAAGTGTTTTTTGAATCTTATCAGTGTAATACCAAATTCCCTTCCTAGTTCTTCTTGAAAGTATTGTTTCAGCCATTCGTCAACTATGGTTTCAACGCTAGTGATATTCTCTGTTTCCCTAGCCATTTCTAGGGATAAAACTAAATCAAAGCCGTGATTATCTAAATATTGCTTGGCTAAAGTTGTTTTACCTGTTCCTCCTGGTGCCTGAATAACAATTATTTTTTGATGTTGATTGAAGAGAGTATTTAGCTTTTTTAAGTCATCATCTCTACCGAAAAAATTAGCACCTTTATTCTCAACAGGAAAGAAGTCTTGATGGCAACTATCTGTAACACTTATATCTTTTGAAGCTAAAACACTGTCTATGTCAATTTCGTATAATATTTTTAATGCCACAAATACGGATTTAATTGCATACTCTTCAGCACGCTGCTTTCTTAATATCTTGTGAATAGTATCTCTACTTATTGTTACACCATTATATTCCAGTTGTATTTGTATCCATTTAATCCTATTACGAGGATTAATACATTCCTTGGCAAGGGTATCAATTATTTTCTTCTCACCCACACTAGTGAGTATGTAAGTACTCCGATTTCTAGTATTCTTCATCACACCTGCCAAAAATTACGAATTTAACGAAGTTAATGACACTTGTGCGAAGTTAATTTTTCTCCACCAGTGCTTAGAAAGGAACTATACCATGATTTCCAGAATTTTCATTGACGAACTTTACTTAACTTCACGGTACAGGAACAGTTTATACCGTTACCGCCACCGACGCAGATGCAGGTACAACCCTTACCTACAGTTTATCTGGTACGGATGCTAACCGCTTTGATATCACTAACGTTGCTGTCACCTTCAAAACCGCTCCTAACTTTGAAGTTCCCACCGACAACGGTGCAAATAACGTTTACGATATCAACGTTATCGCTAGTGATGGTACATCAAACACCACACAAGCCGTAACCATTACCGTCACCGACGTTAATGATGTTCAATCCTACCTTCCGCACCCTAAACTGTCACACAACGAAAATTGGTCGTTTGGAGATTTGGTTTTAGCGAACTGCTTGCAGCAGCGCTTCGCTATCGCCTACCAATATTTCTTGGTTTTGGTACAAAACACAACATTAAATGGGGATAAAAATCAGAAAGAACCGATTGTGACACCGGGGGGTGCGGAATGTGGGTTCAATCCTCCAGCAGCTACACATTAAACTCCAGCCAAATAGACCTAGCTTTAACAGGAACCGTGAACATTAACGGTGCTGGAAACAGCCTCAATAATATCCTTTTTGGTAACAGTGGTAATAATATTCTCGATGGTGGTGCTGGTAATGATACTATCAGAGCCTCTAGAGGGAATGATACCTTAACTGGTGGACTAGGTACGGATAACTTAACAGGGGGTTTGGGTAATGACAGGTTAGTTTATACCGACTTAACCCATTCCTTGTTAAGTGGAATTGATATCATCAAGGATTTTAACAATAGTACGGACACTGACCGTTTTGTAGTTAGCACTGCCCGGTTTGTGTTTAATAATGTCGGTGTAGTTAGCTCACTAAATGCCACAGCTATTGGTAGCAAATTAACTACTAGTAATTTTGGTGCTAATGCGGCTGCATTATTTACTATAGGGTCAAATAGCTATGTAGCTATTAATGATAGCGCTGCTGGTTTTAATGCTCTTAGTGATGCCATTGTGGACATTACGGGATACAAGGGTACTTTATCTACTAGTAGCTTTGTGACTGTTTAAGCTACGTAGCGGTAATATTGCAAGAGTCAGATACCCGATTTTTCTAAGAAGTCGGGTATCTTGTTGGTAAAAAAGCCCCTTCTCCTTCACAAGGGGGTAAAATAGTAAAATGACAGGCGCTGCTGTTATTGTCTATAAAACAACTATCACTAAAATATATGACAACCAACCCACCAATTCTCACTTATACTCTGGAAGAAATATTATCTCGTTTGGATCAAAAGATAGAGAAGCAATTTACCGAAGTCAACCAAAAAATGGATCGGCAATCTGCTGAAGTCAATCAAAAGTTTACTGAAGTCAATCAAAAGTTTGCTGAAGTTAATCAAAAACTAGAAACTATTGATGGTAGACTAAATAAACTGGAAATTGGACAAGCAGAACTATCAGGGGAAATTAAAACCTTAGATAAAAAACTATCTGGGGAAATTAAAACCCTAGACGAAAAACTATCAGGGGAAATTAAAACCCTAGACGAAAAACTATCAGGGGAAATTAAAACCCTAGACGAAAAACTATCAGGGGAAATTAAAACCCTAGACGAAAAAGTTATTGGTATTGATAAAAGACTAGATAGCCAAGAATTTATTAATCGTGGAGTTCTAGTAGCAGTGATTATCGCCTTAATTAGTGGAGTAGTCAAACTCTTCGGTTTCTTCCCCACTGGTAAAATCTGAAAACCTTAATTGTTAGTAAAATGACAGGTGCTGCTGTTATTGTCTATAAAACAACTATCACCAAAATATATGACAACGAACCCACCAACTCTCACCTATACCCTCGAAGAAATATTGTCTCGTCTGGATCAAAAGATAGAGAAGCAATTTACCGAAGTCAACCAAAAAATGGAGAAGCAATTTACCGAAGTCAATCAAAAAATGGATCGGCAATCTGCTGAAGTCAATCAAAAGTTTGCTGAAGTCAACCAAAAACTAGAAACTATTGATGGTAGACTGAATAAACTGGAAATCGGACAAGCAGAACTATCAGGGGAAATTAAAACCCTAGAAGAAAAACTATCAGGGGAAATTAAAACCTTAGATGAAAAACTATCAGGGGAAATTAAAACCCTAGACGAAAAACTATCAGGGGAAATTAAAACCCTAGACGAAAAAGTTATTGGTATTGATAAAAGACTAGATAACCAAGAATTTATTAATCGTGGAGTTCTAGTAGCAGTGATTATCGCCTTAATTAGTGGAGTAGTCAAACTCTTCGGTTTCTTCCCCACTGGTAAAATCTGAAAACCTTAATTGTTAGTAAAATGACAGGTGCTGCTGTTATTGTCTATAAAACAACTATCACCAAAATATATGACAACCAACCCACCAACTCTCACCTATACCCTCGAAGAAATATTGTCTCGTCTGGATCAAAAGATAGAGAAGCAATTTACCGGAGTCAACCAAAAAATGGAGAAGCAATTTACCGAAGTCAATCAAAAAATGGAGAAGCAATTTGCTGAAGTCAATCAAAAAATGGATCGGCAATTTACCGAAGTCAATCAAAAACTAGAAACTATTGATAGTAGACTAAATAAACTGGAAATTGGTCAGGCAGAACTATCTGGGGAAATTAAGACTCTAGATGAAAAACTATCTGGGGAAATTAAGACCCTAGATGAAAAAGTTAGTGGTATTGATAAGAGGTTAGATAATCAAGAATTTATTAATCGTGGAGCTCTAGTAGCAGTGATTATAGCTTTAATTAGTGGAGTAGTCAAACTATTCGGTTTCTTTCCCACCGGTAAAATCTGAAAACCCTAATTGTATACAAAACTCATTTTTAGTCATAGAAAATATGAAAAGCAATTCTACCCAAGCAAATCACATATATTGTTGCTGTCAATATATCAGCAAAAATATATGTGATTAATGGTGATTTTGTTCCGACAGTGGGAGTAGAAAAGGCATTTTACGATGGGCAGAAAAAGCAAATTAGATTATTAGTTAATAATACAGGTGAAGCTACAACCCGCGCTAAAACTGAATGGAATTTAACTCAAGATGGAAAAACAGTTAATTCTGGTAAAGTAGAAGAAACTACTATTATTGCCAAAGGTGAACGGTATATTGAAATATCCTATCCCCCTCAAGGAAAAACTCTGACACCTGGTAATTATCAACTGGTAATTATCAACTGTCAGGAAAACTATCTTGGAATGCTAAAAAGTCCGAAAATTTACCCTTTAATCTCAATTTAACTGTGTCTCCAGCGGATATCAATCTAGGATAAAAACCTTCACAATAGATAATAGAATATTTAACCAGTATTGGGTTGTATTGTCTCTTGTTTTACAAGTTTAGGATATTTTCATTGTTGTGGTACAATCTGCTAATAAGTCTCATGTTCTATCAAAGAATGTTCTACCCCATTTCTTAGTCCACTCAGGTACAAACTGATCTGCGTTTATCTGCGGTTAACTTCCTGATTCCTGTCCTAACTAGCACATTGGTAGGGTGCGTCAGACTGCATAAATACTGCAAATAAACAGATTGTTGATATCTGACGCACCCTACAACTAGGATGTCTGGCGTTGCTGATTAAGGGTATGAATTTTAGTCTCACGCAAAGGCGCAAAGACGCACTGAGGTAAGAGTTTTAAAGATTCAATTTGGGAATTTCATACCTCAATTCAGCAACGCCGGATGTCTTATACTATAAAAGTTCCTGATCATGTATCAAATATTTATCGCCAAAATAAAAATATATGACCACTAACCCACCAACTCTCACTTATACACTGGAAGAAATATTATCTCGTCTTGATCAAAAGATAGAGAAGCAATTTGCCGAAGTCAACCAAAAAATGGATCGACAGTTTACTGAAGTCAACCAAAAAATGGATCGACAGTTTACTGAAGTCAACCAAAAAATGGATCGACAGTTTGCTGAAGTCAACCAAAAAATGGATCGACAGTTTGCTGAAGTCAATCAAAAATTTACTGAAGTTAACAAAAAACTAGAAACTATTGATGGTAGACTAAATAAATTAGAAATTGGGCAAGCAGAACTATCTGGGGAAATTAAAACCCTAGAGGAAAAAGTTAGTGGTATTGATAAAAGACTAGATAACCAAGAATTTATTAATCGTGGAGTTCTAGTAGCAGTGATTATTGCTTTAATTAGTGGAGTAGTGAAACTATTCGGTTTCTTCCCCAACAGCAAAATTTGAAAATTCTAATCGGAGTAAAACTAAGGGAAAAATCAAGGGTTTGAGTGATTACCCAGAGATGCATCACTACGCTGCGCTAAGTTCAGCAGAACTTTTCAACCCACATTCCGCACCCTTGACTGTCACAAACGGTGATTACGGAGGTAAATTGATGAAAAAGGAGTAAAAAAATACATTTATTTATAAAAAAACAAATTTTAGAGAGGAAAGTTGATTCAGATGTATTCTCAATAAGAAGCAATAAAGAATAAGGATGATTTTTGGTAAAAGAAATAATATAATTTTATTATTAGTCTATCAAGACTTAATTATAACTTATATAGTTCTAGAAATAAACTTAAAAACAGCACTAGAACTTAAACTCATTAATAAAATTAATGAATCAAATTGTATAATTAAACTATTAATAATATTGATGAATCAACTTATATATCTGTAGTAATTACGGCAAGCTTCTGGGAGGAATAGGAGAATGTACTTCATTTCTGATGTCAAATTATAAAATTCTCTTTTTTCTTGAAAAGTCACAAGATGAACTGATTGAAAACATTGAAATATCCACCGCATTGTTGGATTGTTTATGGCTTTTCCCAATTGATTTTTTACAGTATAGTTTAAGGATTTTAAAGCGGCTCTAATTTCTCTTTGTGCTAGAGTATAAACTAGCAAACATAACCCCATTATCATTGCCAAGGCTTCTATTCTTTCTGGGCTTTTTAGAAAAATACTATCTGCTAAAAATAAAGGATTTTTGAGAAAACTAAATCCTCGTTCACATGATTGCTGTGCTTTATATTCAGACAGCATTTTTTCATTGCTCAGTTCCTTTTCACACAGAACATTCCTAGCAATTATAAACCTGCCTGCACTTACCATTTCTTGCTCAATAACATCTTTATTTTCATCAACCGTTGCTGAAATTTGATAGTATTTTGATTTATTTTCTTCTTTGATGTTGGGAGTTTTTTCCGTAATTTCGATATTTGCTGGTAAACTATTTTCATATTCTCCATCTACATGAAATGATGTTGAATCCAAGTGTGATGATGACAGTGATATTTGATATATTTCAACCGTATTTAAACTGACTGCTAAAAATACTGTATCTAGTCCTTTTATAAATAATTTATCTAATACTCTCCCCAGCTTATCATCATTCAGATATTCTGGTTTTACTCCTACACCAATTAAGTGTTCACAAGCGATTAATTCAAAGAATGTTGGGAACATATATAAAGGCTGTGACATCATGCTTAAGCCATTTAAAATCATCGCCTTTACTACCTGACCCGCACTGACTTTTTCTTCTGGTTCTGACCCTAGTAAATTATTAATTATTTCTACTATCCCAATTGAATCTACTATTCCTGCTACTATTCCCAAATGGTCAATCTTCTTCAATTCAAGGTCTTTTATATTAAACATGACAACAGAAACTCCACAAAAGTATCTGTTTTGTATTTTCTCATTTTTCTGTTGAGTCAACACATTTTTTTAGTTTTTTCATCGTAATTGAGGATAAACTTTTCAATGATTTTGAACTCAGTTTTCTATCAAAATAACCTAAGAACCAATAATTTCGTACTTGGTCGTATTTATCAACTGTATCTCTAGCTTAATAGTCATAATTCCTATTTAGCTTCAACAAATCCTCTCGGCAGTTAGTACATAGGAACTAACTACATCCGTTTCCTTGGGGTGTGACAGTTGTGGGTGCGGAATGTGGGGTCAAAAGGTAATGGTCATGCTTTATTTTTTATTAAATTATCATACCAACTTTGGGAGGGCCAAAAAAATTTTGTAAATACTATACATAACAGAAATTTAATTTTTACATATAGTCTCTCCGGCGAGAGGTATATATTAGCGTGAGTGACTTCAGGTTAACAATCTATCCCAATTAAGTTACCAATGGTTACTAATTTGCCAAAAGTAGATGAAATTAAATCACCAAATATTTGCCAGGGAAAATTTTTGACACCATTCCAGCGTCAACTACTACAAAAAAATCTGGAACAGGATTTACCTGAATTGTCCCACCAGCGTATCCAAATTATGCTGTTGGCAGATGAGGGGAAGACTCAAACACAAATTCGCAAAGAATTAGGATGTTGTCCAGCAACAGCAAGACATTGGATACATATAGCTCGTAGTGGGATGGCACACCAATGGACTTCATCGCCTATTGGTCGTCCTAAAATCGTCAATGAGGAATATTTAGAGCGGTTACAACAACTAATTAATCATAGTCCCCGTGAGTTTGGTTACAGCTTTGAAAAGTGGACAGCAGGTTGGTTAAGCAAGCATTTAGCCAAAGAATTAGAAATTAAAGTCAGTGATTGTCACATCAAGCGATTGCTCAAACAAATAGGATTATCCACCAGACAAACATCCAGACCAAAATCAACTATAACCATGAAAAAAATAAACCAAGCAACAGAGGAAAGTCAAATTTACATTAAGGATCTGCCAACTGAAATTATGGCTAATGAAAGAAAAAAATTAGCTGTTAACTTTCTCCCATTAGCAAGCAATCAAAAATAAACTTCTGTAATAACTTCATAGTATTATGCTACAAAACACATCGGCAACAACGGTAAATCATTTATTACTCAACAAGATTCTTGGGTGTAATATTTCGGAACAGGAATTTCAAAAACACCAACATAAATTACAATACTTAGAGCCAAAATTAGGAAAAATCTCTGCTATTCAACAGGGTATTTATATTGTCCTGAATAGTAAAATTCGGCTGACAGATAAAGCAGGACAATTAATCAAAACAGTCACAATAGGAGAAGCCTATGGGCATTTCACATTGTTTCAAGAAGAAAATTTCATACCTTACCAAGCTAAAGCCAGTCAAGATGTACAACTGTGTTTTATTCCCAGTGAATTACTCGTTTCATTGATAGTTAAATATCCGCAAATCAACACTCATTTAAAAACAGAAGCTCAAAATCTAAATTCTTTGTTAGTTAACACTAACCCACACGAAAATACAACATCTAATGTATCCGATAAGCCGATAAAAAAACCTACAACAGAAAAAAACCACAAACAAAAAAAGCCTAATCAAGCTTACTTTCCTCATCCTACTCAGAAAGTCAAACACCTCTTACAAAGAGTAACTCAACGCTATCCTTTCTTTGCCCAACAAAGTGAAGCAGACTGTGGTGCAGCGTGTTTAGTAATGATATCCCGATACTGGGGAAAAACCATCAGTATTAACCGCTTGCGGGATATTGCCAATATTGATCGTAGTGGTGCATCTTTACATGGTTTAATAGCTGCTGCGGAAAGTATTGGATTTGCTACCCGTCCCATAAAAACCAAAATCGAGTATTTAGCAAAACAAAAATTACCCGCAATTATTCCAGGACTTACGCAACTGGCACAGCGATCGCTAATTATTAGTATATGTGTACTGCAATAATGAAGATGTTATTGAATCAGACTGATTGAGAATTGTTAATAGTAATAGATTAAATAAATGACGGGTATTAATTTTATGAGAGAATGATGATAGGGTGCATTAAGAAATTAATTAACGATGAAATTTACTAAACTTAATTACTGCCAGTATTTACTTAGCAGTCAAATCAACTACACAATGACTAATCTAGCAGAACATTTAGACAATATTAGTCACGATAAAATTAATTATTATTTAAAAAATGAGAAATTGACTCCTCGGTTACTTTGGGATAATGTGAAAGATATAATTGTCCGGGACGAGAATGCTTATATTATATTTGATGACACAGTTTTAAACAAAAGATTTTCAGAAAAGATTGAAATAGTGCGAAGGCAATATAGTGGAAATGAGCATGGCATCGTCAAAGGAATTGGAATAGTCAATTGTATATATGTTAATCCTAAAACTCTCAAATTTTGGGTAATAGATTATCGTATTTTTAACCCTGACAATGATGGTTTAAGTAAAGTTGACCATGTGAAAAATATGTTGCAAGGGCTTGTATATCAAAAGGTTCTGCCATTTGATACAGTTTTAATGGATACTTGGTATGCAGTTAACAATTTAATGCTTTATATTGATAGTCTAGATAAAGTTTATTATTGTCCTTTAAAGATTAATCGTTTGGTTGATGATAGTTTTGGCAAAGAAAAATATAAAAATATTGAATCATTGTCATGGAGTGAAGATGAGTTAGAATGTGGTAAAATTATCAAGATAAAAGCATTCCCCTCCGAGAAAAAAGTGAAGCTATTCCGGGTTACTATCTCTACCGATAGAACGGACTATATCGCAACTAATGATATATCTCAAAGTTCTATGGATGTTACACAACAGGTGTGTAAAATCCGTTGGAAAATAGAAGAGTTTCACAGGGAGATAAAACAATTAACTGGCATTGAATCATGTCAGTGTCGCAAAGGTCGTCTTCAAAGAAATCATATAGCTTGTGCTATGTTGGTTTGGCTAAGACTAAAAAACTTAGCTTACAACACAGGTCAAACTATTTATCAAATTAAGCATAATTTGCTTTCTAATTATTTAATAGGACAACTAAAACGTCCAGATATTGCTATGTCAATGGTTTAGTCTTTAGGCGCTCGGTGCAGCGTAGCCGCACCATCGCTTGTGCCAGTTGCGTAAGTCCTATATTCATTGGCAAGGTCAACATTATATAGTTGTTTATGAAATTACCAATAAACAGATAATTGTAGGAGATCCAGCCATTGGTCAAAAAACTCTTAACTACAAAGAATTTCAAGAGAATTGGACTGGATATACACTACTATTACAACCCACAGTATCATTCAAAAATACCCAAGAAAGCACTACTCCCTTCTGGCAGTTTTTTGAACTAATTAAACCTCATCGTTTGGTACTGTTAGAAATATTCATTGCCTCACTCTTGATCCAAATCTTTGGACTTATCACACCCCTATTTACTCAATTAATATTAGACCGTGTAGTAGTACAACGCTCTGCACTGACATTAACAACAATCGGTTTGGGATTGATGATTTTTAGCCTTTTTCGTGTAGCGATAACAGGATTAAGAGAATATCTTTTAGGTCACACTGCCAACAAAATAGATGTGGCTTTAGTTGTTGGCTTTATTCGTCATACATTGCAGCTACCAATTAGTTTTTTTGAGACCCGTTATGTAGGAGATATTATTTCTCGATTACAAGAAAATAGCAAAATTAAAGACTTTTTAACTGGTGAATCATTGTCAATCCTGCTAGATTTAATCACTGTTTTTATCTACTTAGGATTGATGTTTTGGTATAGTTGGCAAATGGCTTTACTTGCCTTACTTATTGTACCGCCATTTTTCCTATTAGCCTTAATCGCTACCCCTTTTCTCCAGAAAATTTCCAGAGAGATATTTAATGCTAATACCAATGAAAGTAGCTATTTAATTGAAGTTATCACTGGTGTACAAACAGTAAAATCTATCGCCGTAGAACAGTCTGTAAGGTGGCATTGGGAAGAATTATTGCAAAAGGAGGTTAAAAAGAGTTTCTCCGGTCAAGTTATTGGTAATGGATTGCAAATTTTTAGTAACACAATAGAAGCAGTTATTTCTACTGGTTTATTGTGGTATGGGGCGCATTTAGTAATTAATAACCAGTTAACTATTGGACAATTAGTAGCATTTAATATGTTACTAGGAAATGTGATTAGCCCCTTTCAGAGATTATCAGTTTTGTGGAATAAATTACAGGAGGTAATCATTGCCTTAGAACGGATTAATGATGTTTTAGATGCAGAACCAGAAGAAGATTTACAGCAACAATTTAAGCAATACTTACCCAAATTTCAAGGTGAAATTCGCTTTGAAAATGTTACATTTCGCTACCATAAACATGATTCTGTGAATATTTTGGAAAATCTCAATTTCACAATTCAACCAGGTCAAATGGTAGCTTTAGTAGGACGCAGTGGTTGTGGTAAAACTACACTTTCTAAGTTACTTTTAGGGCTACATTTACCCACGGAAGGATCAATTTTGATTGATGGACATGATATTACTACTATTTCTTTACGTTCTTTACGTCAGCAAATAGGGGTAGTTGACCAAGATACATTTTTATTTGGTGGAACAATTCGTGAAAATATTAGCTTGGCACATCCTGAAGCCAGTTTAGGAGAAATTAGAGAAGCAGCAAGATTGGCTGGTGCTGATGAATTTATCAAAGACTTAGCACTGGGTTATGAAACCATAATTGGTGAAAATGGAGGATTATTGTCTGGTGGACAAAGACAAAGAATTGCCATTGCTAGGGCATTTTTAGGCAATCCCCCATTGTTGATTTTAGATGAAGCAACTTCTCATTTAGATACTGAATCTGAACAAATTATCCAAAAAAATTTGAATGCAATTCTCAAATCAAGAACTTCTTTAGTAATTGCCCATCGGTTGTCTACTGTGCAGAACGCTGATTTAATTTTGGTATTAGATAAAGGTGTGTTGGTTGAAAGTGGAACTCATGCAGAATTAATGTCGAAGCGGGGGCATTATTTCTATCTCAATCAACAGCAATTAAATATTATCTGCTGAACTGTATAAGCAATTTTAAGCCCTGTCTAACAATTTACACTGAGGAAAATAAATCATGACTAATCAATTGAATGTAAGACAAACTACGCAACTTCAAAATTATGAATATCAGCAAGAATTAGTATCTGAAAATGCAGCTATAGCAACAGATAATTGGTCTTTTTTTACTAAAGAATTACTTGATGGCTTACCTCAAGTTTGGACTAGAGGATTACTGTATTTTCTAGTAATTTTCGTTGCTATTATCTTACCTTGGTCTATGTTATATAAAGTTGATGAAACTGGCGCTGCTAGAGGGCGAATTGAGCCAAAAGGTAAAACTGTAAAACTAGATAGTCCTGTATCTGGGACTGTCAAGGACATTAATATCAAAGAAGGTGATGTGGTGAAAAATGGACAAAAAATACTAGGTTTAGATACAGATTTATTAAATAAAGAATTACAACAAGGCGAAGATAAATTAAAAGGATTGTTAAATCGAGGATTCCAGTTAAAGTTATCCAAACAACAGTTAGTTGTTGCCTTAACAACCCAACAACAACAAAATCAATCTCAAGCTTTAGAAAAGCAATCTCAAATAGACCAAGCACAGCAAAATTTAATGGCGACTACTAATGTTTATCAACTACAAAAAGAGGAAAAAATTACTCAAGTAAATCAAGCTAAACAAAATCTTGAATATAGTAAAACTGCTAGTAATTTAGCACAAAGTAGTTTAACCAGTGCTTTAAGAGAAAAAGAACGTTATCGTCAGCTTTGGCAGCAAGGAGTAGTTCCAGAAATCAATGTCATAGAAAAGCAAGATATAGTCCAAGAGAAACAAAAGTTATATAAACAAAGCCAGTCAGATATTCAACAATCTCAGTTACGTTTAGCTGAACAACAAAGTAATTATCAACGAATTGTCAAACAAGGAAAGGCAGATATTACCCAAGCACAATTAAGATTGAATGAACAAAAACGCAGTTATCAAACTTTAACTCAGACGGGTAAGTTAGCTTTACTCAAGATTGAAGAACAGCAAAAAAGTCTAGAAACAGAAATTACCACTTTAAACGCGGAAATCGCTCAAACTAAACGACAAATTGAATCGTTAAAAATTCAATTAGGACAACGAGAATTAAAGGCAAATGTGAGTGGTACTGTGTTTCAGTTACCTATTCAAAAAGCTGGTGCTGTAGTACAACCAGGAACACTGATAGCGGAAATTGCTCCTCTGGGTTCGCCTTTGATAATTCGGGCGCAAATGATGACTAATGAAAGTGGTTCTTTGCGAAAAGGATTACCAGTTAAGTTAAAATTTGACGCATATCCTTTTCAAGAACATGGAATAGTAGAAGGAGAGGTAATAGCTATTTCTCCTACTGCTACAGAAGTGGATACAGCTAACGGCAAAGTGTCAGTTTATAACTTAGAAATTTCTCTGCAACAGAATTGTATTAAGAGTGGAAATAAATGTATTCCTTTTCGTCCAGGGGATACGGCAATGGCTGAAGTTATTGTACGTCAACGGCGAATTATTGATTTTCTAATTGACCCATTTAAACAGTTACAACAAGGCGGTTTGCAACTGTAGTCAGATGAAAATTCAATAATTTATAGACTAATACTTTTCGCTTCAGCCGAAAAAATAGAATTATGTAGGTTTGGTTGACTTCAGAAAACCCAACATTGATAAACTTTTGTTGGGTTGCGCGATCGCTTAACCCAACCTACAAAAACTAATAAATTACCATTCATTAAAAACAAACATCATGTTACAATATCAATCTTTGACTATTACTAATAACGATATTCTCCATCAAATCAAACTTGATTGTAAAATTCCTGAAATAGTTAAACAAATAATTAGCCGCAAAGTTATTACTGATGCTGCGACTGAAGCGGGAATTAAAATTGAAACAGAAGAACTTCAAGCAGCAGCGGATGAAATGCGATTAATGAATAAACTCATAAATGCTGAGGATACCTGGGCATGGTTGAATAAAAATGGTTTGTCTATTGATGATTTTGAAGCAATTATCTACAACAATTTACTATCTACAAAATTGGCTATTCATTTGTTTGCGGAGAAGATTGAATCTTATTTTTTTGAACGAAGGTTAGATTATGTTGGGGCTGTCATTTATGAGGTAGTTTTAGATGATGAAGATTTGGCTGATGAACTTTTCTATGCTATTCAGGAAGGGGAAACTAATTTTTATGATGTGGCGCGTTTACATATTCAAAATGTAGAATTACAGCGCAAAAGAGGATATAGGGGAATTATGCACCGTCAAGATTTAAAGCCAGAAATTTCTGCTGCGGTTTTTACTGCTAAACCACCGGAAGTTTTAAAACCGATTGTGACCTCTTTGGGAGTACATTTAATTTTGGTTGATGAGATTGTTCAACCTCAATTAGATGATGTTCTTGCTTACCAAATTGGTATAGATTTATTTTCTCAGTGGTTAAAGAAAAAGGTTGAACAGGTTGATTTTGATTTGGTTATTGAGTAAATAATTAATGTAGGAAAAAATAATAACCTAGATAACATTTATATAGTGGCTTATCAAAAGTATAAGCCACTTTCTAAATGCAATATATTTATGATACAGCACTTTGCACGACTATCTGACGCAGCCTATATCTTATTTTCAATTTTATGTCTTTAATTTTTACAAGTTAAATTTACAAAAACTCATTTCATACAAAAGGGCAGGTAATATACCCACCCAATAAGATTTATATTCTGTTTTTGCTGATACCTAATTTGATTGATAAACTCATCTTGATAAACCTGTTTATATCAAGATTTAGGAAAATTTTAAATGGGTTTTACAATCAAACAAGTGTATATTCTGAGTCGTTACCAGCCCATCCGACCACCAGCGACCCCACCAAAAAAGGCAACTCTAGGTCTAAAATACCAAGCAGCAGCGCCACCTGAGAAACCAATTGCCGCACTCACAGCCGTTGTACCTATAAAAGACTGCCAATTAAAACCGCGACCAGGCCCAACACGACCAGCACCAAGCTGATAACCAAAATTTCCAATTGCACCAATAATCGCTCCACCAACAGCACCTCCCGGACCTAAACCACCACGAATATCTAAAATTTCAGCCTCAGTTAATTCATTAAAAAGTTCAGAGGTAGAGGAATTAAGATTAGCTGCTTGCAAGTTGTTAATTTTGATGTTAGCCATTTTGAAATTCACTCCAAATTAATGTTGTTTGTTTTTTGGAATTCAGCTTTTTTTTTGCCTCTTTCCATGACTATAATCTCTGATTTATTTCGTGGAGGCAATAGCTTTTAAATTGAAAAACGTACATAAATAATGCAATTTTTAACCTCAATTTACTTGATAAAAATGTCTACAACTGCGAAAATTAATCTATTGAGTTGAATATTCAGACACTAATTGCTAATTTATCGCTCAAAATTACTACATTTATGAGCTTTTTTGTTAATGCAGTTTAGTTAAACCAACTCACTAAAATGACTGCAAAAGTTTATCCCAAAAGGGTATTGATCCGAGATGTGAGTAATTTCCTGCAAGATAGTCTGGAAACACTTGCCCTGTCTGGTTTTTAAAAATTGTTACTTCAGAGTCAAAAAAGTCATTATTTACAACGGAAATTAAAGCCTTTTCAGGTCATCTTGCAGGTTTTTGGTCATATGTCGGCTCAATACCTAGATCACGAAATGCAGTTGAAACCTCCGATAACAATAACCATAATTTACTTCGAGTTCATTGCTGCGGTTCCTACGCCTAAGAACAAAATTGCTGCGCCAATTAATAAGACAACGCTAGGTACTTCATTAAAAAGAACGTAAGCAAATATACTTGAAAATATAGGTTCAAACATTACAGCTAATGTCACAATAGTTGGTGATATCCAACGCAATGACCAATTTAAGCACGTTTGACCAATAATCTGTGATAATACAGCCATCAGAAAAATGTACAAATAAACAATTGCAGGATAACCTGTGTAACTACTATGAAAAAAATAGGGTAAAGGAAGTAAAACTAATGCTGCGGAGCCATAAGCAATTACTGCATATATTCCAGTATTCAATCCCTTATTTTGTGCTTCTCGACCTGCTAAGAAATAAAGGCTATATACCCATGAGCCAATTAAGGCAAGAAAATTTCCCAAAAGTGGATTTTTAGCAATATTATTTTCTGTTATAGTTCCATCATAACCAATCAATAATCCACCGAAAAGTGCTAATGATATACCTAATAATGTCCGACGAGATGGCTTTTCTTTAAAAAATATCCAAGAGAGCAGTGTAACCCATATAGGGCTAGTAGTGACTATAGTAGCAGAAGCTGTTATCGATGTGTAAGAAAGAGATAAAAACCAAGTTACATAGTGAGTTGCCAAACATATACCAGCAATCACAGAATAAGCAAAAGCCCCTCGCTGAGATTGCACCTTAGATAAACCCCTCCATAATGGAAACATCAATAATGAAGAAACTATTAATCGAGAAGCTGATAAAAAAAGACTAAATCCAATTCCATTTAAACCTGTTGTTTGAGTTGATAATCTTACAAAAATAGCGGCGGTTGAAATCCCAAAAACTCCTATAAAAAGAGCAAATCCAATGTTTACAGATGAAGGCTTTAGCAATGGAAGTTTCATTTGATTAATCCTCAATACTGAATAATTTATCTAATCTCACTGTTATATACGCCTAACAGCGAGATATTCTATAGCGGGACTTAGGTAAAAAACACCGATAAAATAACGTCAAACGTATATTTCAAAGGCATTTAACATCGTTTTGATTGGTTTTAGGACTTACGCAAGATTTGAGTGAAAACCTGATTCTTGGGTAGGGGTAATTCATGAATTACCCCTACTTTCGTTCTGTTTTGCGTAAGTCCTGGGTTTGTTGCTATATCTGGGTTTGGTGGCGTTTTTGGGTATTTAATCTATTTCCCTTACCCCGCAAGGATTTGAGGCTTATTTCTTCCTCAAAAGTGTTTAAGTACCGATAGGAATCTGATTTGAATCTTGCTAGGTATACTGAAACTTGAATCCATATTGAACAAGGTTTCGGCTGATCAGGATTAAAAAAAATCAAATACTATTCCTATATTTTACAATTCGGTAAATGTAATCACTAAGGTATCTCGGTATCCTTCTTTATCACTTGCAAGTGGAGTAATAGGTGATACACTATGTCTGAGCTTAATATCATCTAAAAAAGCACAATCTAGAGGGTTTTCTAAGATGTAGTTGAAAATGGGTTGTTTCTGGTTATCATAAATATAACTTTCTCCACCCATGACATTTTCTTTCCCTGCAAGCATAATGAATGCGTAAGTAACACCATCTCTGTGGATACCTTCTGGTGTAGGTAAACCACAAAAATCTGAATTAGTAGTAATACGAAATTGATGAACTTCTAAATGCCAGTCTCTGTTAGGTTTAAGTTCTGTAAAAAGCTTAATACAAAAATCCATGATACTAACAAATACTAAATTAGCTTTTGTTTTGTATTCTAATGGCTCATAGTATCTATTTATTCCTCCATTCAATTGATTGAAGTTTTTTTGTTGATAATGAGGTTCTCCTGGTTTTTCAAGTAAGTTTCTAGAGATTTGATTGTACTGAAATGCTGAATATCTCCGATGACGGTACTTTCCGTTATCATTCATATATGTATCAAGCTTTAAATTATTCCAACTATTTCTAAATTCTTGCCAAATACTTTTCTCAAAAAACAATTTATTTTGAAATTTACCTTCCGTGAGAATACTAAATCCATTACTTAATATTTGCTCTTCTATTTCTGTGAATAAAGGTTTTGGGATTAACAAAGTATAAGTCATATACAATCCTTTCAAATCTCGTAAATTAGAGAATGTTTGCCTGATTCTGTTTTTATATACTTCCAGGCACTCAGGAGGATATGCAAAAATTTTTGTTATTTAGGAAATGCCAAAAATAAAATACAATATATTGTGTCGGGTTAAAGACTTATCATTAAGGCAACGAATCGCACTTCTAGCTTTTCTTGAGATAGATTTTATGGCTTGCGCCACGCTGCACTATCAGCTTTTTGCACAGATGCAAGAATTACAACTAATCAGATGGACATAATATCCTACTATGGGACTCCTATTTGACTTCTGATAGCTTGGGTGGCGTAGCCATACAAGACTCAGTAGACATATTTGTGCCTTGTTTCCCTTCTTTTCTTTCTTTCCTTTTTCCCGTTCCGTTCTCTGTTCCCTCTCTACACAAATAAATTCATACATCAAATCGGATTGCTATATTTTGTTAAGATTGGTTACTGCGTAAACATATTATTTTGATAATATTTCTTGTTGTACGTCATACTGTGGCTAGGTTTCTCAGCTAAAACTGCATAAGGTTAAGGAGTCGAGAGTTAAGAATCAATGTCAGGTGATACTGTTGTAGATAGTTAAGTATAAATTCAGCACAAATATTTATGGGTGTGAGATCACGATATTGGCAGTTGGTAAAAATTGATGCAGCGGGACGGCGACAGATTCAGGAAATTACTCCAGCTAAGGCGTTTTTTCTGGAGATGTTTCCCACTGCTACAGTTAATGATGATCTCCCAGATGCAGAAATTAACAAAAAACTACTGCAATTATCCCAAAATGCACCTGCTGATAGATGTTTGTTAGCAGAACGTTGTCTACTCTGTTTTATATCCTGGCAAATTGAGCAAGTTTGTTTACAATTAGCAGCTAAATTTGGGACTGTTCATGGTTTCAAATGTACTGACTTATTGCTTTGTGTTCTCGATGATGATGGTAAATTAAAACCCATTGGTGATTATCAGTCCTTTTCTCGTCAAATTTTGCAGAGTTTTGATCCAGAAAAAAGCAATTTGACAACCTGGACAAATACACGAGTTAAACAAAATCATAGACTTAATCAATTCCTGTTAGAATGTGGAGTTTATTTAGTTAGTGATTGGGCAATTCTCAATGATACAAAACCTAAACAGTTACAACGAATTTTTAGAGAATTTTACTGTTTTAGTGCTGGTGAAATTCTCCAAGCTCAACAACTTTTAGAAAGTTATCATGCTATTTATAGAACTGCTCGTTTAGAACAACTTAGGAAGAAAAAAGAAGATAATTTAGAACAACCTCTAAAGAGAAGAGGAGGAAAATGTACCATACCGACAATTGACCAATTACAAGCTATTGCTACTCTTTTACAAAGTAAAACAAATCAAACTCTCAGCAGTGAAACTGTAATGGTACAATTACAAAAACTCGCTGAAAAATTACGACAGTATCGAATTTATGCGCGGGGTGGTTCTTTACCAGCAGAATCTTTAGATGTTGTTGATCCTAATGTCTATGGTGAAGGAATTGCAGGTTCTCATAATACTACACAAGCAATAAATGATGAAGATGAACAAACAGAATTTTTGCAATTATATCGCTCACAATTTATGGCTAGTTTACAACAAGCTTTAGCTATAGTTACTCAAAGAAGAGTAGAACAATTACAACGAAAAAAGGGTGATAAAGCTAAAAAGTTTTTGTTTGCACTTCAGTTATTTCACTGTCAAAATTTATCAATGACAGAAATTGCTGCAAAAGTGGGATTACGCGCTCAAGATGCTGTTACTCGTTTTTTAAAGTTAAAAGATTTTCGTGCTGATGTTGGACAAGAGCTTTTAATCATCTTATGTAATTCTGTTATGGAATTAGCAAAAAATTATTCTCACTCAGATAGTCTACAAACCTTAGAGGAAAAAATTAATATTGCTCTCAATGAACAAATTAATCATGTAATTGAAGCTGCTGAAATTCAGGCACAAACAGCAAAAACTCTCACTCCCAAAACCAGTATTTTTAACCAGCTTCTTTGCCACTATTTAGATGATATAATCAGTTAACGAGGAACTATGAATAACTTGTCAAATAATCTCACAAATAATCTCACAAATAATCTCACAAATAATCATCAGCCAATGTCCCTTGAATTTGAAGTTTTACCTATAAGTGCTATTAATCTTGATGCTGAACAAATTAGTGAAGCGGTAGAAAACAGCCTGAAAATAAAAAATCAGTCTCAACAATGGCAAACTTATATTAATACTTTGGCATTATTGGCTTTTAAAGCATGGTTGACAGAAAGAGCAAATTCTTTGGCTGTTAATGATGATAAATGTACCGTATTTCAACCAGCTATAGCTAATATTATTCCTGCTGTTGCTAATTTGCAAGTAGGTGAATTTAAAGTTTGTTTGTTGACTAATGATAGTCTTGGTGATGATCAAATATTTGTACCGAGAGCAGTTATAGATTTACCCGAATATATTGCCCATTTCTATGTATTAATTGAAGTTTTGGAAGAACAAGAAATAGCAACAATTTCTGGCTTTTTATCCTATCAACAATTAATAGAAAAACAAGCGAATTTACAACCTGAAACAGATTGGACTTATCAAATGCCGGTGAGTTGGTTTGCACAAGCACCAGATTATTTATTATTAAACTTGCGTTGTTTAGAACCAAGTGCCATTACTTTACCATCTGTACGAGTTACCAATAACCAAAGAATGCAAAGTTTAGTGTCAATGCAAAATGAGTTAATGGCATTATTACCACAATTGCAATTACCTAATGTTGAACTTTGGCAAGTATTAACTTGGGAACAAGGAAGTGCAGTAATTAGTAATTTAGAATTACTCAACTGGCTGGATAATTTGCAACTGCAAGGACATAATTATTCACTGCAAGATAGTTTCAAAGATTTATTCAAACTGTTAACCCAACCAGCGATCAATGTAGGACGGTGGTTATGGGATGAGTTAGATGAATTAGCAGCGGAACTTTCTTGGCAATTATTACCTAATATTGCACCTATACCAGCTTTGCGGAGTCCTGTGGAGGAATTTCAAGTAATTACTAACCAACTCCAAAGCAGGGGTTTAGAAATTCCCTCTCAAGCGCGGGGTGCTTATCATGATTTGTTGTTGGCAGGATTTCCCCTGCGATTGTATGCTGTAACTTGGCCAATATTATCTGAATCAGATCCTTCGTGGACATTATTATTAGTTTTGGGTACAACTGCACAAAATTCTTTACCTGCTGATTTAAAATTGCGAGTGAGTGATCAGACTAGCATTTTAATAGAACAAGGTATTAATCCACAACAGGGTGATTCTTATTTGTTTACTCGTGTTGTGGGTAGTTGGGATGAGAAGTTTTTAGTGAGTGTGAGTTTAGTAGATGGTGTTGAATTGACCTTACCTCCATTTACATTTTATCCTGGGCGGTCATATTAAGTTTATCCGGTTATACTCAAAACGGCTAAGATCTGGACTGTTTTATGATATGAAAAACAAGTTCAAAGCCTCTCCCCGTTGCGGGGAGAGGTTTGGAGAGGGGTTCTATATTTGGTTAAACTATAAACCGTTTTCAGTATACGTTTTTTGTAACGGATGATTATTTAACGGATGAAATTTGGTTGAGTTGACACTCACATTCCGTACTTCAAAATGTAATACACGAGGATTACCCAGATCCGGCTAATGATGCTTAGATAGGGTTGGTATAGCCACCAATAACACAATCCGGCGTTGCTGAATTGGCGTATGATTTTTGGAGGTAGAGACGTTCCATGGAACGTCTCTACAAGAGTCTTGAACGTATGCAAAATTATTTTCATCCCTAAAATCAGCAACGCCCACAATCCTATTGTGGTGATTTTTTTGAAGTATTGATATGTGACAAGTTGAAGTGCGGAATGCCGGGTAAAAAAAACTAAATTTTTTGCATAAGCTCCCTAAGTGTGAGAGATATAGATAAATATACAAGATAAATATACAGCAATCTATTCTCACCCTGCTTAGAGGAGTGTCTACCATGCTTTACCGTCTTAAATCTTTTTCTCTTGTGACTTTGGTGCTTTCCCTGTCTTTCCCTGTCAGTGTTGCTGAATCAAGGACAAAGGAAATTATACCAACTACCTTGACTGCACAAACAGAAACTACAGAACCACGCAAAGATGAAGCGTTGGGGCTGAATAACTCCAGCTTTCTGAACCACAACTCAAGAATTAACCAGGTATTGGCACAAAAACCAAATAATCAAAAAACTCAAGCAGAAAAACTGCTGCAAAAAGGTGAAGAACTGCTGTTTAATGAGCAATCTCAAGCTGCTTTGCAAAGTTTTCAACAGGCATTGAAGATTTATCGCCGAATTAATAACTCCCTGGGAGCAGGTGAGTCAATTAGATTAATTGGTACAGCTTACTATGATTTGAAAGATGAAAAGAAGGCAATGACTTACTATAAACGGGCATTGCAAATCGCTGAAACTATCAAAAATCGTGAATTAAAAGGAAAAACATTACTTGCATTAGGAAGATTGTATTCTCAAAAAGAACCTAAACGCGCTATTTCCTACTATGAAGAAGCTTTAAAAATTGCCAAAGCTATTAATAATTTTGACTTGCAAGCAAGAGTCAATTTCAATTTGGGTAGAGAGTATCAAATAGCTTTAGGAAAAAATGATCGCGCTGATAAATACTATAGAGAAAGTACCATAAATGCACAAAAAAGTAAAAACCATGATACAAAAGTATGGGTACTATTCAATCTAGGTTCTATTTACCTGTCGAGGAATGCAGTCACAGGAATAAATTTATTAGAACAAGCTTTGGTAATTGTCAGACAGAATAGTAATTCTACAGCAGAAAAGCAGATCCTTCGCAAATACGAACCCTCTCTTCTTATTGCACTTGGCATGGGTTATCGTGTTCTTAGTTCAGCTAACGGACTAAACAAAGATCCAGAAGCACTTATTCAAATCAACAAAGGAATTCAGTATTATGAAGAAGCTGTCGCAGTTGCCAAGGAGACAGGGTCAATTATTAAACAAGGAGAAGCGTTAGTTGAAATTGCCAATATCTACAATGGGACTGAACCATCAAAAGCATTAGCAGCACTGGAGCAAGCTGCAAAAATATTCCAACAGGAGAATAATACTAACAAACTTCAAGCTACCTTGTATACTTTGGGTAACGTTTATCAACAAATAGGACAATTAGAAAAATCTCTAACATACTATCAGCAAGCTTTAGCTGTTGTAGAGAAAGTAGTTACTCAATCTCCTCTAGATATTGTAAGCAAAAATTGGGATCAAGCATTTATTTTTTCTCGTATCGCCCTTGTATATACGAGTCTTAGTAAGTATGAAAAATCAATTGAATTTGCTCAACAATCGGTAGATATTTGGATCTTAACTTTTAAATATATTGAGGGTCTGAAACCAGATCAAAAAAATAGCCCTTTTCAAAAGTTTTATGTTGATAATATCAAACGTTTCATTAGAGGAGGCTATCTTAGTATAGCAGTAAATTATAGCCTTTTAGGGCAACAAGATCAAGTACGAAAAAATATCCAGTTAGGAGAAGCATATTCTGATTCTAGTTCTGATTCTAGTTCTGATTCTAGTTCTGATTCTAAAGACCAGAATTTAAAATCTGCATTAGATAATTTAGAACTGTGGAGATCGTGGAAAGGATTTGGTGGATTCAGTGTCAGTCAAGTAGAAGCACAAGCCTTAGCACAGGTTGGTATTGCTTATGCTGAACTTGGAAACAATGATCTGGCATCGAAATATTTTCAACAAGCAATTGAATTATCTGAAAATTTTCCTGCAACTCAAGCAAATATATTTTTTGGCATTGGGTTATTCTATACAAAACAAGGTCAATATGATTTAGCCATAAGTTTTCATGAAAAAGCATTAGCACCTGCCCAAAAAGTTAACAACAAAGTATTACAAGCATTTATTTTACATGAAATTGGCATAAATAATTTCGATATAGGCAATCTACCTAAAGCGGTGGTTGCTTTATATGAAGCTATTACAATTTATGAATCTGTGCGGATTGACTTAACAGATAAAAGCCAAATTTCTATTTTTGAATTGCAATCTACAACTTACACTATATTACAAAAAAGTTTAATTGCTCAAAATAGGTTTCAAGAAGCATTAGAAGTAGCTGAACGTGGTAGGGCGAGAGCATTTGTAAATCTATTAACATCACGCATTTCAGGGAAGCAGGTTAATCAGTTAAATGTTCAACCACCAACCATTGAAAAAATCCAGAAAATTGCCAGAGAGCAAAATGCGACAATTGTAGAATACACAATTGCTCATCAATCAGGAAGGCAAAGTTATCCAAAAACTTGGAATCCATCTGAGATGTATATCTGGGTAGTTAAACCAACAGGGGAAATTACCTTTAAACAAGTAGACCTGACAACATTAAAAACACCACTTGTTGATATTGTAAAAAATAGCCGTATTTCTCTGGGTGCTGGAGGACGGGGAATTAAAGTAGAACCTACAGGTGAGGAAGTTCAAAAAGAGAATTTACAAACCCTACATAAAATATTAATTGATCCTATTGCTTCTCTTCTGCCTACTAACTCAGATGAAAAAGTAATTTTTATTCCTCATGATTCGCTGTTTTTAGTTCCTTTTGTGGCACTGCAAGATCAAGATGGTAAATATTTAATTGAAAAACATACTATCTTAACTGCGCCAGCAATTCAAGTTTTAGATTTAACAGATCAACAACGGCAAAAAGTCCGGGGTAAAGATATCTTAGTTATGGGTAATCCTATTATGCCAAAAGTGGGAGATCCTCCTGTACAACTTGACCCCCTTAAAGGTGCAGAAAAGGAAACTTTGGCAATTGCTAAATTCTTCCAAGATCAATTATTTAAAACTAAAGCTATCACTGGGAAAGATGCCACAAAAGCTGCTTTCAAACAAAAATTATCATCTGCCAGAATTATTCATCTAGCAACACATGGACTTTTAGCTGATACTAATAAAAGTATCCCTACCGCCATAGCCCTTGCACCTACTGAAAACGATGATGGTTTACTCACTCCTGGGGAAATTGTTGATTTATCTATTAATGCTGAATTGGTGGTTTTAAGTGCTTGTGATACTGGTAGAGGTGCAATTACTGGTGATGGTGTTGTTGGCTTATCTCGTGCTTTCATTACTGCTGGTGCGCCGAGTGTAATTGTCTCTTTGTGGGCTGTTCCAGATGCACCTACAGCAGAATTAATGACTGAGTTTTATCAACAATGGCAACAAAATCCTGATAAGGCTGTGGCTTTAAGAAATGCTATGCTCAAAACTATGAAAAAAAGACCTGCTCCAGTAAATTGGGCGGCTTTTACTTTAATTGGTGAGTCTAAGTAAACTGGTGATTGGTGATTGGTGATTGGTGATTGGTGATTGGTGATTGGTGATTGGTGATTGGTGATTGGTGATTGGTAATTGGTGATCAATTCTATGTTTTCATCTTGTAGACCTGTGGTAAAAATTAAATACAGCAGTTTGCTAAAATATGAGCCATATATTTAGCAGGCAAGATGCCTGCACCACAAGAATTTTATGATTTATATGTGTACCTCATAAAGTCGGTAAGTGCTGTATTTAGCAGGCAAGATGCCTGCACCACAAAAGTTTTATCATTCAAACTTGTACCTCTTTAAAAATATGATGAATTTCACAGCTTTTTATCTCACAATTCAACAGGTTGAACAAGTATGTTTATTTCAATTATCTTGGGGTCAAGGACAAAATTTGAGTGTTGATGTCGCCTATCCAGAAAATCTAACTACACTATACCAAGAATGGCAAAATATTTATCTGAGTTTTTATAATACAGCACTGCGGGGAAAAGTTGCAAATATGGGTAGTCTCGCTGCTCCTCCCATTGATTGGCACGCTCGATTAGTACAGGCTGAAGCACAATTTTTATCTGCATTTCATTACTGGTTACGCAGTGCCGAATTATTTGATATTCGTAAACAAATTGCTCAAGTTAGTAAACAAAATCAAACCCCATATCTTGATATTTTTATCGCTTGCATTACTCCAGATTTAGCCAAGTTGCCTTGGGAAGTATGGGAAATTGGTACAGAATTTGCTTTAGCTTCTAGTCAGATTCGCATTGTCCGCACTGCTACAAATCGTCGAGGAACGGTGATAAATACTCAAGGTAAATATCCAAGTAAAGCTAGAATTTTAGTGATTTTAGGAGATGATACAGGTTTAAATTTTGAATCGGAAAAACAAGCTATTGCATCTTTAAAAGATTATGCAGATGTTAAATTTATCGGTTGGCAACCTAACAAGAATATTGATGACTTAAAAACTGAAATCGTCCAAACTATTTCTTCCCAAAATGGCTGGGATATTTTATTTTTTGCAGGACACAGTAATCAAACTAATTTGACTGGTGGTGAATTAGGTATTGCTCCTGGTGTAGCTTTATCAATTTCTGAACTTGAACCGGCTTTAATTACTGCTAAAGATAGAGGATTACAATGTGCTATTTTCAATTCTTGTAATGGTTTGAGTATTGCTGATAAATTAATTGATTTGGGTATCAGTCAAGTTGCGGTAATGCGTGAACCTATTCATAATCAAGTAGCAGAAGTATTTTTACCCCGCTTTTTGCAAGCTTTGTCTGAATATAAAGATGTTCATGAATCGTTGATTTCAGCAGCACAATATTTAAAAGTAGAAAAGAATTTTACTTATCCCAGTGCATATTTGATTCCTTCGTTATTTCGGCATCCAGGAGCAGATTTATTTCGTCTTCAACCTGCTTTTATGAATGAAGGAATTAAAAAGTTAATTCCTAATCGTCGAGAAATAATTGTACTTTCAGTTTTATTGATTATTAGCTTGCTGTTACCAGTTCAACAATTTTTATTACAGCGTCGAGTATTATTACAAGCTATCTATCGTCAACTTACAGGACAAGTTGCAACTGTAGCAAGTCCCCCAGTTTTATTGGTAGAGATTGATGAAGATTCCATTAGAAAGGCTAAAATTTCTAACCCTAAACCGATTGAGCGTAAGTATTTAGCAAGTTTAATTGATAGGTTAACGGCTAATCAAGCCAAAATAATTGGTATTGATTATTTATTAGATAGACATCAAGGAGAAAGCGATCGCATTCTTGCTAACTCTATCAAAACTGCTGTAAAATCAGCAAAACCGACATTGTTTGTTTTTGCTGGAACTGCAAATCAAGATGGTCAATGGTTACGGGTATTACCTAATATTGCTAATCTTAATTGGAGTCTAGAAGGTGAAATTGAGATTTTACCTGGATATATGCAACTATTACCTGATCATAATTCTCAGTATAATAATTCTCAGTCTTCAGACCCAGATTTTTCTAAGTTATTAAATCCTGGTGCTACTTCAATTTCGAGTTTTTCAGGTTTATTAACACTTGGATATCAGTTACAACAATCTTCTGATGCACCACAACCAAAATTAGACAGTCAAGAGGATTTTTTTCAACAAATAAACAATTCTCCAGATCGTAAAGTGCAAGATAGATCCCATTCTCAAACGATTACAAGGTTCAGTTACTCACTGCATCAAATGTGGATGCACCCAATTATTGATTTTTCTATTTCTCCTCAATCAGTATATCAAAATATTCCCGCTTGGCGATTATTGGAGAATCAAAATATTCCTAAAAATCTCCAAAATTTACAAGATATCATAGTCATTATTGCACCGGGAGGATATGAAGAAGCTGGATTAAATTATGACGGTGAAGATAATTTTTTAATATCAAAGTTTCCAGCTATTAAATATTGGCGTGATCAAGAAAATCCCATTAATCAAAGCCAAATATTAACAGGTGGTGAATATCATGCCTATATGGTACATCATTTACGTACTAACAGATTAGTTATTCCCATTCCTGATTTTTGGATGATTGGGATAGCTATATTAATAGGCAAAAGTTTAAGTTTATATTTATTACCCAGAAAAAAATCTAATCAACCGCAATCTTTAATCATAATCACCATAGTTACAGGTATTTATGGTTTAATAAGTTTACAATTATACATTTCTGCAACTGCAATTTTATTACCTTGGTTGTTACCTTCTGTAACATTGTGGTTTTACATTCTATCTGCGATTTTGGAGAAAAAATCTGATGAATAAATCTTTTTTATCTAGGGTAATTTTATCATCTCTAGCTTTCAGCACTTTGGCTATCTTACCTAATCAAGCGGTTATTGCCCAGAAAAATCCTCAGAAACCTGCTCCATTTTGGAGTAATATTTCTCAACTGCTATTTTCTAATAAACCACCTGTAAAACCACGTAAAGGAGGTAGTCGTCCTACAGACTCTATCTGCATAATTTCCCCAGATGCTTCTTCTGAAACTAGAATTATTTGGAGCGATCGCCCTTTATTTCTTTGGCATGGTAAAATCAAAAAAATAAAGGTCACTGACATAAGTAATAATACTGTTATTTTCAGTGAAAATGTGGAAAATACTCAACAATATACTTATACGGGACAACCACTGCAACCAGGCCAAACCTACGAGTTAGATATATTTCTTGGTGAAAGTCGAGCAACATTTGTGAAATTTCAGATTATGGAGAGTGAAGAACGCAACAGCATTACCGCAGCACTGAAGACGCTAGAGAATAAACTACAAGCAAAAAAAAGTCATCATGAGGCGATCGCTTTTGCTAAAGCTAACTACTTTACTAAATTGGGTCTGTGGTCAGATGTGTTACAGCAAGCATATTCAGTACAAAAACCCTCTCTTGAGTTAGATAGGATGCTCAAAAAAATTCCTCAGCAGTTATGTAAACAGCCAAAATCAGATAGATTGTAGGGTGCGTCAGACTGCATAAATCCTGTAAATAAACAGATTGTTGATATCTGACGCACGCTACCAATGTGCCAGTTGCGTAAGTCCTGTGAAAAAACCTACAGCAAATTGTCATCAAACCTAGAACAAGAACCCCACCCCCAACCCCCTCCCCGCAAGCGATGAGGGGGCTAAGATGTAACTTATATGATTGGAAATCGCTGTAATATCCAGATCCTCGACTTCTCAAAGAAATCGGGGATTTATTTTTTGAAAAAATTTTCTTTTTTGCATAACCTCTAAAACCTCAGAAATACATATAGTTGTGAACCAACAGTCAAGTTATAAATTCACATTCATGATCATGAATTTGACTGTCTATGTATTTATTGTCAATCAGCGAGGATTTGATGGGGTCAAAAAATTATCTGGGGGGAATTGCAGATTTTAATAATCAAGGAGGGGATGATGATCCAATAGTTACACCTAATTAATCAGGTTTCGTGCTTTTAAACACCTGATAAATCTTATGTCAATAAAATGAGTCAACTTAATTATTTTTGAGGAAATACAACTATGAAACTTTGGAAATTAGCAGCAAGCATTCTGGTATTTAGCACAATCATTATTAGCCCCAAAGCCAACGCTCAAAATTTGTTAAAACCTCAGCAACTAGCACCATTACAGAACTCAGTAAGTCCCAATTCTAAAGATGTGGACACATACTTTACACAGGGTTTTAAAAAAGTAGAATTGAAAGATTTTCGAGGAGCGATCGCTGATTTTAACAAAATTCTCGAAATTGATCCTAATAATGCTTATGCCTATGTTGGGAGAGGATTTAGTAGATTTGGTTTAGCAAGCTATCAAGGAGCAAAAAAAGATTTCGATAAAGCCTTGGAAATTACTCCTGATATTGCTTATGCTCACTTTTTTAGAGGTTTTACCCTAGTGATGTTAGAAGATAAACAAGGAGCGATCGCTGATTTACAAAAAGCATCTACATTGTTTAAAGAAGAAGGAGAAGACGAATTTGCCCAAAAAGCGGATAATGCAGTTAAACAAATAGAAGCTAGTTAGAAATTATCCCATAAATTATTCAGAAATCGTAGGTTGGGTTGACGCAAGGAAACCCAACATTTTTACATTTTGACATAAATTATGTTTCTGTTGAGTGAATATTGCATAAGCTCCAAAAGCCCAGAGATATATAAACTTTGATACAATAAATCCCCTATTCAACCATGAAAAACTTCAAAATCAGTTCCATTAGCTTAATTCCCCAACTAGCATCTAGTTGGATCATGCTTTTGACGACTGTTTCCATACCTGTTAACACCGTTCAAGCAAATGATCTATACCTAAAACCATCAACAGCAAATATAGATACAATATCTAATTCTGCTAACCAAACATCAATATATAAGCAATTACAAAAAAACCTCATTAATCAGAATAAACCAGAAGCTGCATTAGAAATTTCTGAACGTAGTCATAATGGTGAATTTTGGGAATTATTAACCTCACATAAATCAAAGCAAATAGCCGTCTCTCTATCTTCAGAGCAAATTAAACAAGTTGCTAAACAACAAAATGCCACAATTGTGCAATATTCAATTATTAATGATGAATTTGTCATTGCAGGTCAAAAACAAACCCAAGAATCAGAACTGCTGATTTGGGTAATTAAACCCACAGGTGAAATTGCACTTCGTCAAGTGAATCTAAAACCTTTATGGCAAAAAGAAAATACATCTTTAAGTGATTTAGTCGCAGAAAGTCGCCTGAGAATGGGAGCGCAACATAGAAATAATAAAGAAATAAAAGTAGTTCCTACAGAAGAGCATATTTACAAAAAACATTTGCAGAAACTACATGAAATTTTAATTCAACCCATTGCTGATTTATTGCCAAATCAACCCGATAAACACATTATTTTCATTCCTCAAGGAGACTTATTTTTTGTTCCCTTTGCAGCATTGCAAGATACAAAAGGTCAATATTTAATTGAAAAACATACCATTGCCACTGCGCCCTCAATTCAAGTTTTAGATCTACTTTATCAACGAAAACAGCAAAATCAAGGATTAGTGAAAGATGTGTTAATCGTTGGTAATCCTATCATGCCTACTAAACCACTGCAACCAGGAGAAAATCCGCCAGAAACATTTAATCTTCCAGGTGCAGAACAAGAAGCAAAACAAATAGCTGGGATTTTTAACACTCAAGCACTAACAGGAAAAGCAGCCACAGAAACCGCAATTGTTCAACGAATGCCCCAAGCGAAAATAATTCATTTAGCTGCAAGCAATGTAAGAAGTAAAGAGGGAGAATTTAGCGATGTATTAGCTTTAGGAACTTCCGAACAAGATGATGGATGGCTGACATCTGAAGAAATTATCAACTTGAACCTAAAAGCGGAATTAGTGGTATTAAGTGGTAATGATACAGCTATAGGCAAAGTTACCAATGATGGTGTAATTGGTTTATCGCGGTCTTTTTTAACCGCAGGTGCTACTAGCGTGATTGGTTCTTTGTGGTGTGTCTCGGATATGGCAACAGCATTTTTGATGACTGAGTTTTATCAGGAATTAAGTAAAAATCCAGATAAAGCTGCTGCTTTGCGTCAGGCAATGCTAATAACTATGAAGAAATACCCAAATCCGATGAGTTGGGCAGGTTTTACTTTAATTGGCAATTCTCAATAAACTGTTAATTTTCTCGCAACAATTGGTATAAAATCCATGTCTCATCGCCAAATTCGGTTAATTGCATTTATCACTTTCATCTTGACCGTTTTACAACCTGTGGTTAATTTGCCAGTGTTATTCCAGGTATCACAGGTATTAGCACAAACACCAGCAAACCGGAAAGCAGAAGCAGATAGACTATTTCAGCAAGGTATTGAACAGTTTCAAACAAATCAATTTACAGCAGCATTACAGTCGTTTCAAGAGGCATTGATCATTTATCGTGAAATCAAAGACCGGGATGGTGAGGCACGTACTTTAACTAGTAAAGGTGGTGCTTACATGGGGCTGGGAGATAAAGCTAATGCGATCGCATCTTTCAAACAAGTTTTAGCAATTGCCAAGGAAATCAATAATCAAGAGTTGGAGAAAATTGCTCAGGAAGCTCTACAGTTTGCTCAAACTCAAAATGACCCTCGTAAAGCAGAAGCAGATAAACTATTACAGCAAGGTATTGAACAGTTTCAAATAAGTCAATTTACAGCAGCATTACAGTCTTGGCAACAAGCATTGATTATTTATCGACAAATCAAAAACCGTCAAGGTGAGGGTGCTGCTCTAGGTAATCTGGGAAATGCTTACAATGCACTAGGAGATTACACCAAAGCCATTGAATACTATTCCTCCAGTTTAGCCATTGCCCGTGAAATTAAAGACCGTAGAGGTGAGGGCGCTGCTTTAGGTAGTCTGGGACTTGCTTACGATGCACTAGGAGAATACACCAAAGCCATTGAATACCACACCTCCAGTTTAGCTATTCTCCGTGAAATCAAAAACCGTCAAGGTGAGGGTCAATCTCTAGGTAATCTGGGACTTGCTTACTATGCACTGGGAGATTACACCAAAGCCATTGAATACTACACCTCTAGTTTAGCCATTGCCCGTGAAATCAAAGACCGTAGAGGTGAGGGCGCTGCTTTAGGTAGTCTGGGACTTGCTTACTACTCTCTGGGAGAATACACCAAAGCCATTGAATACCACACCTCCAGTTTAGCCATTGCCCGTGAAATCAAAGACCGTTTAGGTGAGGGTAATGCTCTAGGTAATCTGGGACTTGCTTACCATGCACTAGGAGAATACACCAAAGCCATTGAATACCACTCCTCCCGTTTAGCCATTGCCCGTGAAATCAAAGACCGTAGAGGTGAGGGCGCTGCTTTAGGTAGTCTGGGACTTGCTTACGATGCACTGGGAGAATACACCAAAGCCATTGAATACCACACCTCCAGTTTAGCTATTCTCCGTGAAATCAAAAACCGTCAAGGT
Organism: Dolichospermum compactum NIES-806; assembly: GCF_002368115.1. Classification (NCBI taxonomy): domain Bacteria; kingdom Bacillati; phylum Cyanobacteriota; class Cyanophyceae; order Nostocales; family Aphanizomenonaceae; genus Dolichospermum; species Dolichospermum compactum. Next base: position 1,611,503 of record NZ_AP018316.1, read on the forward strand.
GAGGGTCAATCTCTAGGTAATCTGGGACTTGCTTACTATGCACTGGGAGATTACACCAAAGCCATTGAATACTACACCTCTAGTTTAGCCATTGCCCGTGAAATCAAAGACCGTAGAGGTGAGGGCGCTGCTTTAGGTAGTCTGGGACTTGCTTACTACTCTCTGGGAGAATACACCAAAGCCATTGAATACCACACCTCCAGTTTAGCCATTGCCCGTGAAATCAAAGACCGTTTAGGTGAGGGTAATGCTCTAGGTAATCTGGGACTTGCTTACCATGCACTAGGAGAATACACCAAAGCCATTGAATACCACTCCTCCCGTTTAGCCATTGCCCGTGAAATCAAAGACCGTAGAGGTGAGGGCGCTGCTTTAGGTAGTCTGGGAAATGCTTACAATTCACTAGGAGAATACACCAAAGCCATTGAATACTATTCCTCCAGTTTAGCCATTGCCCGTGAAATCAAAGACATTCAAGGAGAAGGAGCTAGTTTAAATAATCTAGGTGAAACTTTCTATAAATCTGGCAACCTCCCACAAGCAGAAACAACTCTCTATACTGGCATTGAAGTATGGGAATCTATCAGAGGAAAATTAGGGAACAATGATAGCTACAAAGTCTCTATTTTTGAAACACAAACAGCGACTTACCGCACATTACAACAAGTCCTCATTGCTCAAAATAAAACTCATGAGGCTTTAGAAATTTCTGAAAGAGGACGTGCTAGGGCATTTGTCGAATTATTGTCTTCACGTTTATCTAACACAAATACCAGTCAAACCTCACAACCTGCTGTTGATAAACCCACTATTTCCTTATTACAACAAATCGCCAAACAACAAAATGCTACCCTGGTTCAATATTCCATTATTTATGATGATTTGAAAATTGATGGTAAACAACAAAACAAAGAATCAGAACTCTATATCTGGGTGATTAAACCCACAGGTGAAATTACTTTTCGTAAATCTGATTTAAAACCTCTGTGGCAAAAAGAAAATACCACTCTGAGAGAACTCGTTGATAATAGTCGTGAATCTATTGGTGTGAAAAGGAGAGGGGGTATTGTAGCTAGTCTAGATCCTAAAGCTGCTCCAGTCAAAGGAAGATTTGAAAGACTCCATGAATTACTAATTACACCCATTGCGGATCTTTTACCCAAAAAGGAAACTGAAAGAGTTGTTTTTATTCCTCAAAATCAATTATTCCTTGTTCCTTTCCCCGCATTGCAAGATGAAAAAGGTAAATATTTAATTGAAAAACATACTATTCTGACTGCACCATCTATTCAGGTTTTAGATTTAACCCACAAGCGAAAAAACGCCCTTAAAAAATCAGGAGTTGGTAGGGAAATATTAGTAGTTGGTAATCCTACTATGCCAAAAAATCCTATCACCAATGAACAAGAATCACCTCTCCCTGGTGCAGAACAGGAAGCGGTAAAAATTGCCGAATTGTTGAAAACTCAAGCGATGACAGGTAATAAAGCTACAGAAACAGCCATTGTCCAAAAAATGCCCACAGCCAGAATTATTCATTTTGCCACTCATGGCTTCATTGATGATTTTAAAGGATTTGGTGTACCAGGTGCGATCGCATTTGCTCCCAGTGGTGAAGATAATGGTTTTTTAACATCAGGGGAAATTCTGGATTTAAAACTGAATGCTGAATTGATAGTTCTTAGTGCTTGTGATACGGGACAAGGAGATATTAAAGGTGATGGTGTGATTGGTTTATCCCGTTCTTTAATTAGTGCTGGTATTCCTAGTATTGTAGTTTCTTTATGGGCTGTTGGTGATGATTCTACATCGTTTTTGATGACGGAGTTTTATAAAAATATGGAACAAAAACTTGATAAAGGTACGGCATTAAGACAAGCGATGTTAACAACAATGAAACATAAAAATTATCAAAGTCCTTATCATTGGGCTGCTTTTACTTTAATTGGTGAGGTTGAATAAATGGTAATGGGTGATGGGTGATGGGTGATGGGTGATTGGTGATGGGTGATGGGTGATGGGTGATGGGTGATTGGTGATGGGTGATGGGTGATGGGTGATTGGTGATTGGGTGAAATTATGAAATGTCATGGCATAAACTTTGTAAAGCGATTACTGATTGTTTTAGTCCCTGATTTGAAAGCGTGTTTAGATATTGTTCAAGTGTTTTAGAGGATGTTTGAAAAGTTTTTAATGTATAAATAGGGTTTGCTGAATAAACCTAAAACCTTGATATATCAAAGGTTAGAGGCTGATAAACAGGAAAAAAGTGCAAGGGTTTTGAAGGGTATACCGGAAAAAGTGTGCATTTTTTGGGATTTCAAGAGATGGCAAAGAAATTTTCAAATCTCCTCCTGACTCCTGACTCCTGACTCCTGACTCCTATGCCCTCACGGAAAGACTTTCTCAGCAACCCCTAATTATGACTATTCATAACCCATATCTAGTTCTTGAGCTTGAGCAGTAAGCTCATCAAGAGCTTCCATCCGTAAAGCATCAATTTGATTTTTGTAATTGAGTAGATCCAGATAACGCACCCGTCTCCGTGTTCCTACCTTACGGAATGGGATCTCTCCTCCTTCCAATAGTCCTACCAAATAGGGACGAGAAACATTTAAAATATCAGCAGCTTCTTGTGTTGTGAGTTCTGCGTGTACAGGTATGAAAGTAACAGCATTACCTTTAGCCATTTGTCCCAGTATGTCAACAAGCATCTGAAAAGCCAGTGATGGGATCTTAACCGTTTGACTTACACCGTCATCTAGCTCAACTTTAATACTATGAAAGGCATCCTTATTCCCTATATAAGCAGCCAAAGTTTGACTACTTTTTTTTGCTAAAGTAGCATCTTCTTCCGTAGGTACTCCAATCCTGCTAGTTTGATATGTACTGAGTGTCATAGATATTAGCCTCGTCTAATATCGAATTGCATTCCATTTACCCATTCCTTATGAAAAATATGGATTGCAATTACCATTCACTATATACTAACTCTAATTCAAAATAAACGCAATGAGCGAAATGAGTGAAATAAAAGTCCGGTTAATGTCCTGACTCCTGTACGGGTTTAGCACTGCTAAACCCGTACTGACTCCTAACTCCATAATTTTGCATATCCTTCCCTTGGTGAGAGATAGATGTTTATGTGCAATTCTAGGACAAAAACTCAAAATTAAAGTAAACACTTATGAAACGCATTACATCTAGCATTTTCCTCACCACCTTTATTTTATCCAGCATGGGTATATTTCCCATCCCACCACAAGCAATTGCACAAACTCAAGAAAATGGTGATTTATTTTACCTTTATAAAGGACAACGCATACTATTAAATCAAAGACAGGATGCGATCGCTGTTTCTTTTAAACAACTCAGTAGAACCCGTAGTCTGTCCGCTCCTCCTTTATACCTGCAACTTCAACAAGACTTACAAAGCGGGATTCGTAGCACTACACCACCAAAAGTCACTCCTTTAGGTGAAAATTACGCTCTGATAAATTTGCCTAAAGACATCCAAAATGCTGAAGTTGTTTTACAGCAACGCATTCAACAACAGCCTTATGTACAAACTACTTTACCAGTTCTTACCCGCAACGAACATCAAGAAATCATTGTTGTACCTAACGAAATTATCCTCAGCTTTCAATCGCAACTTTCCCAAAGTCAGAGACAAGCAATTTTACAACAAAACAATCTGGAAATTGTCCGTCCCCTACGCTTTAACCGCGATCGCTATCTCGTAAAATCCACAAGTGCCTCTGGTACAAAAATTCTCAGTGTATCTAATCAACTTAATAGCGTCAAAGGAGTAACATCTGCTACACCTAATTTTATCCAATCTTTGACTAACCACAATCTAGAAACTGCTACCAAACAAATCACAAATATGCAGAGAACTGGAGATTGGTTACAGACAACAAAACCAGAAAATACCAATCGAAGCAACCCATCTCAAAACAGTTCTCAATCTAGAAGTATTGCTGCAAGAAGTACACCAAAAAGTAATTTATTAGGATTAGCTTGGCATTTAGATAGTAGACCTTTACAACAATGTTTGCAAGAAAAAATATCAAGTTGGAAGTCCCTACAAACTTGTTTACAGAAACCCATAAATGTCCGTAAAAAATCAGCCGTAACTCGTACAGATGTCCGGGTGACAGATGCTTGGAAACGCAGTAACGGTGGACGTGGTGTAGTTGTGGCAGTTTTAGATAGTTTAATTCAGTGGGATCATCCTGATTTGATCAATAATATTTACACCGTTAAAGCTGCTGATAAATGTCCAGGAGAAGTTCACGGTTGGGATTTTTCCTCTAGCAGTAATAGTTTAGATCCTTGTAAAAACGGTGATGCTGATACTCGGATTAGTCCCACAGAATTGGCAATTTTGGGGTCAACATTTCAGGATACTTTTCAATTATCTGATGCTAAATTAGTGCAGCAATATTCTACAGAAGCATTAGAGATAAAACGCAAAAATCCCGATTATTCTTTAGAGCAAATTGCTAACGTTCTGCGTTATGTTTTTCGGACTTATAAAGTCGGTGGAGAATTTCATGGTACTTATGTCAGTGGTGCGATCGCTGCCAAACCCCAAAATGGTGAAGGAGTGTTAGGAGTAGCACCCAACGCGCAGATTTTACCAGTCCGGTTATTTGGGTTGAATGGTAGTTATAGTCCTGCTGCTTACATTGAAGCTATTGGTTATGCAGCAGACAGGGGTGCAGATATCATTAATCTCAGTTTAGGTAGTCTTTTACCAAGTCCGGGAGAAGAAGAGGCGATCGCAGATGTTCTCAAAGCGAACCCGAAATTAGTCATTGTCGCTGCTGCTGGTAATGAAAACAGGAACAGAGTCACATTTCCTGCTGCTTATCCAGGAGTTATATCCGTTGGTGCAACCAATATTACAGGTAATCGTGCATCCTACAGTAATTATGGTGGAGGATTAGATTTAGTAGCACCAGGAGGGGATTTAAATACACCGGGATTATTAGGTGGCATTCCCACCACAGGAGGAACGTCTTTAAATGCCTTTTGGCAAGGTATACCTAATCCTAGCAGTCGTTGGTCTGCTGTAGTTGATGGCAAAGGTAAATATTGGTGGGTAGAAGGAACATCTTTTGCTTCACCAACAGTAGCGGGAGTTGTGGCTTTAATGAAGGGGGAAAATAAAGGAATTAGTAGGGAAAGATTGGTGAGTATTTTGAAATCTACAGCTAGTTATCAAGGACTGACTATTTCTCGACAAGATGCCGAACTTTATCGTTTACAACGCAGTGAGGGAGAAATTCCCGCATCTGTGAAAGAACAACAATATTTCTTTGGTAAAGGACTTGTGAATGCTGATGCGGCAGTGCAAGCTGTTAAAAGGAGACGGTGATGGGTGATTGGTGATGGGTGATGGGTGATTGGTGATTGGTAATTGGTAATTGGTAATTGGTAATTGGTAATTATTTATTTCTCACCATTCCCTATTCAATACTTTTCGGTTAAGCCCAAAATAACGAAACAACGTAGGTTGGGTTCAGGAACGAAACCCAACATTTACAGGGGTTTGTTGGGTGTCCCCACGGTAAGCCCAACCTACAAAAATCTTATTACTTTTTTCAAAGTAGTTCAAAAATCATAGGACTTATGCAAAAGTTACGAAAGAATGAACCACGAAGGACACAAAGGAAAGAGGGTTTAAGAGATATTTTGCGTAAGTTCTGAATCAAATCTACTCTATCTCAGTTAAAAGGGATTTTTATGAAACTTAATCTGGTCGCATTTGTGATACAGTTTATTCCTTTATTATGAGGTACATCATCGCCCCCTCATCGCTTGCGGGGAGGGGGTTGGGGGTGGGGTTCTTGTACCTCATGACATCGGAAAGTGCTGTATTACTAGGAGTACAAGTTCTCCTAATCAAAGTAATTTCAATTATATCTCCCACCGAAAAAAATCTGATATTCAAGCAACTTATGAAGGGGTTAGTAAGATCAATATTTGAAAAATTCCATCTGAAAATGATAAGAATAATTTGATTTTGCATATCCTCCAGTAAATGAGAGATATATGTTTTCAAGGCATCGGCTCAATTCTGTTTACTCTCTCAGGAATTAGTATAAAATCTATGTCTTATCGTAAAATTCGGTTAATTGCATTTACCACTTTGATTTTGACGGTTTTACAACCTGCGGTTAATTTACCAGTGTTATTCCAGGTATCACAGGTATTTGCACAAACACCAGCAGCGCGGAGAGCAGAAGCAGATAGACTATTTCAGCAAGGTATTGAGCAAGATAATAACAGTCAATTTGCAGCAGCTTTGCAGTCTTGGCAACAAGCATTAATTATTTATCGTGAAATCAAAAACCGTTATGGTGAGGTACTTGCTTTAGGTTTTCAAGGTGAAGCTTACCTTAAACTGGGAGATAAAGCTAATGCGATCGCATCTTTCAAACAAGCTTTAGCAATTGCCAAGGAAATCAATAATCAAGAGTTGGAGAAAATTGCTCAGGAACGTCTACAGTTTGCTCAAACCGAAAATGACCCTCGTAAAGCAGCAGCAGATAGACTATTACAGCAAGGTTTTGAGCAGTATCAAACCAGTCAATTTACAGCAGCATTACAGTCTTTGCAACAAGCATTGATTATTTATCGGCAAATCAAAAACCGTTATGGTGAGGCACGTGCTTTAGGTCTTCAAGGTGAAGCTTACCTTAAACTGGGAGATAAAGCTAATGCGATCGCATCTTTCAAACAAGCTTTAGCAATTGCCAAGGAAATCAATAATCAAGAGTTGGAGAAAATTGCTCAGGAAGCTCTACAGTTTGCTCAAACTCAAAATGACCGTCGTAAAGCAGCAGCAGATAGACTATTACAGCAAGGTGTTGAACAGAATCAAACCAGTCAATTTACAGCAGCATTACAGTCTTTGCAACAAGCATTGATCATTTATCGTCAAATCAAAAACCGTTATGGTGAGGGTGCTGCTCTAGGTAATCTGGGAAATGCTTACAATGCACTGGAAGAATACGACAAAGCCATTGAATACTACACCTCCAGTTTAGCTATTGCCCGTGAAGTCAAAGACCGTAGAGGTGAGGGTCAATCTCTAGGTAATCTGGGAAGTGTTTACCATGCACTGGGAGATTACACGAAAGCCATTGAATACCACACCTCCAGTTTAGTCATTGCCCGTGAAATTAAAGACCGTAGAGGTGAGGGTACTGCTCTAGGTAATCTGGGAAGTGCTTACAATGCACTGGGAGAATACACCAAAGCCATTGAATACTATTCCTCCCGTTTACTCATTGCCCGTGAAATCAAAGACCGTTTAGGTGAGGGTATTGTTCTAGGTAATCTGGGAAGTGCTTACAATGCACTGGGACAATATACCAAAGCCATTGAATATTACTCCTCCAGTTTAGCCATTGCTCGTGAAATCAAAGACCGTTTAGGTGAGGGTAATGCTCTAGGTAATCTGGGAGGTGTTGACTATGCACTGGGAGATTACACCAAAGCCATTGAATACCACACCTCCCGTTTAGCCATTACCCGTGAAATCAAAGACCGTAGAGGTGAGGGTCAATCTCTAGCTAATCTGGGACTTGCTTACACTGCACTGGGAGAATACACGAAAGCCATTGAATACCTCACCTCTAGTTTAGCCATTGCCCGTGAAATCAAAGACATCCAAGGAGAAGGAAGAAGTTTAAATAATCTAGGATTAGCTTTCTATGAATCTGGCAACCTCCCACAAGCAGAAACAACTCTCTATACTGGCATTGAAGTATGGGAATCTATCAGAGGAAAATTAGGGAACAATGATAGCTACAAAGTCTCTATTTTTGAAGAACAAGCTCGCACTTACCGTTTATTACAAAAAGTCCTCATTACTCAGAATAAAACTCATGAAGCTTTAGAAATTTCTGAACGGGGACGTGCTAGGGCTTTTGTGGAGTTATTGACTTCACGCCTATCTAACACAAATACCAGTCAAACCTCACAACCTGCTGTTGATAAACCCACTATTTCCTTATTACAAAAAATTGCCAAACAACAAAATGCTACCCTCGTTCAATATTCTATTATCCCTGATACATTCAAAATTGATGGTAAAGAACAAACCAAAGAATCAGAACTTTATATCTGGGTGATTAAACCCACAGGTGAAATTACTTTTCGTAAATCTGATTTAAAACCCCTGTGGCAAAAAGAAAATACCACTCTAGCAAAACTCGTTGATAATAGTCGTGAATCTATTGGTGTGACAAGGAGAGGGGGTATTGTAGTTAGTGTAGATCCTAATGCTGCCCCAGTCAAAGGAAGATTTCAAAGACTCCATGAATTACTAATTACACCTATTGCGGATCTTTTACCTAAGAAAGATACTGAAAGAGTTGTTTTCATCCCTCAAAGTCAATTATTTCTTGTTCCTTTCCCCGCACTGCAAGATGAAAAAGGTAAATATTTAATTGAAAAACATACTATTCTCACTGCTCCATCTATTCAGGTTTTAGATTTAACCCACAAGCGAAAAAACGCCCTTAAAAAATCAGGAGTTGGTAGGGAAATATTAGTAGTCGGTAATCCTACTATGCCAAAAAATCCTATCACCAATGAACAAGAATCACCTCTCCCTGGTGCAGAACGGGAAGCGGTAAAAATTGCCGAATTGTTGAAAACTCAAGCGATGACAGGTAATAAAGCTACTAAAACAGCTATTGTCCAAAAAATGCCCACAGCCAGAATTATTCATTTTGCCACTCATGGCTTCATTGATGATTTTAAAGGATTTGGTGTACCAGGTGCGATCGCATTTGCTCCCAGTGGTGAAGATAATGGTTTTTTAACATCAGGGGAAATTCTGGATTTAAAACTGAATGCTGAATTGATAGTTCTTAGTGCTTGTGATACGGGACAAGGAGATATTAAAGGTGATGGTGTGATTGGTTTATCCCGTTCTTTAATTAGTGCTGGTATTCCTAGTATTGTAGTTTCTTTATGGGCTGTTGGTGATGATTCTACATCGTTTTTGATGACGGAGTTTTATAAAAATATGGAACAAAAACTTGATAAAGGTACGGCATTAAGACAAGCGATGTTAACAACAATGAAACATAAAAATTATCAAAGTCCTTACCATTGGGCTGCTTTTACTTTAATTGGTGAGGTTGAATAAAGGGTAATTGGTAATTGGTGATTGGTAGGGATAAGATATAGCAATTCTACCTCAATTGTGAGAAAATACGCAGATAAAAATCTCTGTTTTATAAGCATTTGAGGCTTGTTTAAATCTCACGGATCAATTAGGATTGCTATATATGGGTAGACCAGATTTTGAGAAATTGCAAGTTTATAGGTTGTCGGAGAAATTAGCAAATGAAATTTGGAGAATAGTTATGCAATGGGATAGCTTTTCTAAAGATACAGTTGGTAGACAAATGGTGCGTGCAGCAGATAGTATTGGAGCAAATATAGCAGAAGGAAGGGGACGCTATAATTTTCAAGATAATAAACGGTTTATCAGAATTGCTAGAAGTTCTTTAAATGAAACAATTCATTGGATGAGGTTAGCTTATGTTCGCAAATTATTAACAATAGAACAAGTTAACATTCTCAAACCATTAATAGATGAACTTTCCCCAAAACTAAACGCCTACTTACAGCACTTCCCAGTGTCATGAGGTACACTATGAACAGGCAAGATGCCTGTGCTACAAAGGTTTTATCATTAACATCTGTACCTCATAATAACGGAAACTGCTGTAAATTTTCTTGGCAAAACTAAAGACAACAATTAACACAAATTACCAATCACCCATCAGAGGTTGTTTGAAAAGTATTAGATGAAACCGATAATCTCTAGAAACCTAACCCCCCTTCCCCCCTTCCCTACCCCTCCCTGACCCTCCCCTTGTAGGGGAGGGAAGCGGAAAAACTTTTGTTAGTTGGAATGGGGGTTTCAAAGCCTCTCCCTAACCCTCTCCTAAAAGGAGAGGGAAAAGGAATAACATTTAATACTGGAGAGGTTTGGAGAGGGGTTTATTTATACATTAAAAACTTTTCAAACATCCTATCACCAATTACCAATTACCAATTACCAATCACCAATTACCAATTACCAATTACCAATCACAATAACGAGAAAAACATCATGTCAAATATCAAACGCCGTCATTTTCTGCAATTAGCTGGTTCTACCTTAGCAACAGTCGGTATCAGCCAATTAGATATAATGCACCAGGGAGACCGATATGGTCAAGTTCTGGCTCAAAATACATCTCGTAAACTAGCTTTACTGGTGGGAATTAATCAATATTCTGGAACAATTGGAGCTTTAAAAGGTTGTGTAACTGATGTCCAATTACAACAAGAGTTATTAATTCACCGCTTTGGTTTTAACCCTCAAGATATCCTCACATTGACAGATCAACAAGCTACTCGTAAAGGTATCCTCACAGCTTTTGAAGAACATTTGATTAACCAAGCAAAACCAGGAGATGTAGTAGTATTTCACTTTTCTGGACATGGTTCAAGAGTCATAGATCCAGATCGAGATCAACCAGATGGACTCAATAGCACTTTAGTTCCTATAGATAGCAAACTACCAGAAGCATATCGAATTACTGGTGGTGTGGTATCAGATATTATGGGACGCACTTTATTTTTACTTATGTCTGCCTTGAAAACAGAAAATGTGACTGTAGTATTAGATTCTTGTCATTCTGGTGGTGGAACAAGGGGAAATTTGCGGGTGCGATCGCGTTCTGGTGGTGAAGGGCTTAAACCTAGTTCAGTAGAACTTAATTATCAGAAACAATGGTTAGGACGTTTGAATCTATCACCAGAAAAGTTTATTGAACTTAGCAAAAAATCAGTAGCTAAGGGAGTTGTTATTGCTAGTGCCAAACGGGATCAATGGGCTGCTGATATGAATTTTAGTGACTTCCATGCAGGTGCTTTTACTTATGCTTTAACCCAGTATTTATGGCAACAAACCAATAATCAATCTATCAATAATGCGATCGTCAATGTTGGTCGAAGTACAGCAGCTTTGGCTTATCAGCAAGGAAACTATCAAAATCCACAAGTAGAATCGAATCTGACCCAAGAAAACACCAACACACCCATTTATTTTACACCCCAACAAGCAATCTCAGCCGAAGCTGTAATCACTAAGGTCGAAAACAACCAAGTACAATTATGGTTAGGTGGACTAGATTCACAAACTCTAGAAGCATTTAAAAAAGGCGCTATTTTTACGGCTTTAGATAGTCAAGGTAGTCAACGAGGATTAGTGAAACTAGAGTCACGACAAGGATTGATTGGCCAAGGGAAACTACTTTCCACAAAGCAGAATTTACAGATACAACCTGGAACATTATTACAAGAACGCATCCGTAGCATTCCCAACAACCTAACTTTAAAAATTGGTATTGATCAATCTTTTGATAATAACAATGCCCAGCAAGCAATCAAATTTCTGCAAGCAGTTAATCGTATTGAACCTAAGCGATTAGGCATTTCTGAAGTACAGTACATTTTTGGGCGTATGACTCAAGCCAAGTATGCAGAATTACAAGAATTACAAAAAAATAGAATCAAAAATCTTCCCCAAGTAGGTAGTTTAGGCTTATTTTTACCCAGCCAAGATGCGATTCTCCCTGCTTCTTTTGGTGAAACTACAGAAACTATCCAAGAAGCAATAACCAGATTAAAACCGAAATTTAAATCCCTGCTGGCAGCACGAATTATTAAGCAGGTATTAGGTAATACCAATTCATCACGGCTAAATGTGACTGTTTCCATGAATATTGCTAATAGCCAAAAAATCATTGCTGAAACTTTTGCTATTCGTGGTGTTAAGAAAGTTCCCGTAGATTCAAACCCAACCGTACCAGTATCACCTGTCAGGTTTTCTGAGTTAGGGATACCTCAATTAACCGTAGGAACACAAATTGCTTTCCAAATAGAAAATAATGAATCTAGTCATCTCTACGTGAGTATTTTAGTGATTGATGCTGAAGGAACAATGACGATTATTTATCCTAATGATTGGTCAGCTTCAGAAACAGCAGCATTGATCAAGCCAAAACAAAAATTAGTAATTCCTCAAGCTGGTCTTGATGGCTTTAAACTTACCATTGGTGAACCCTTGGGCGTTGCCGAAGCACTTGTTATTGCTAGTACCACACCTTTGCAAACTTCCCTAAAAGTATTACAAACAATTGCCAAACGCAGCGGTCTGAATAAAGGTCCGATGAATGTTAATGATGATCTGTTAGAGGTGACAGATAATTTACTCAATGATTTAGATGCAGGTACTCGTAACAGCGCTGACAGGGCAACAACCGAACTCCCAGATAATGTTCGTGGTATTGATACGAGTAAACTGGCAGCAATGGCGATCGCTTTTGAAGTTTTGAGGGGTTGAAAAACGTAATCCCCATAATCCCCGATTTTTGGATAAAGAATTGGGGAAAAAAAGCGGTCAGTGATGTAAAACTGACCGCAAAATGTTCAATGCTGATAAATGTAAAAGAGTTATCAGATTGACAATGCCATTAGAACAGCTAAGAGAATTTAGCACAAGTGTATACAATATTTTGGGCAAAGCCAAAGCCCGGATTTCTCACAAACGAAAAAAATTGTTCATAAAGAGTAAAACAAAGGAAGTTTATTTGATATAGGAATCCGGTTTGGTTCCTGATAGCTATCTAAAACTTCCAGGGTTTTGTATAAAAATTATTCTTTGAGGTATTCAAAAATCCGAAATTACCGATTGTGACACCTGGGGGTGCGGAAGGTGGGTTAAAAGTGAACTGTTTTGGTATACAATCTGTTCTTACTGGGGTCATATTTTATAATTGCTGAAATGCTTTTTACATATACATTTTCGCAGTTTTTGACCCCTTTTTTCTTTTCTTTGTGAGAAATCCTGGTTATCTTGGGCGATCTTGGGGGACTTGGATTAGCCCTTATAAAGGGGGGTAACAATGTGATAAAAATTACGAAATACCACTTCTTAAACATCCTCTAACTTCTTTCCAAGAACTTACAGATTTCACAGATTAAATTATCTCAAAAATCATCTAATCTATGAAATCCTTTCATCCGTTTAATCCGTGTTCAAACTAATATGCAAACTGAACCAAAACCAGGAACACTTTATATTGTTGCCACACCCATCGGTAATCTAGAAGATATGACTTTTAGGGCGGTGCGAATTTTACAAGCCGTGGATATGATTGCGGCAGAAGATACACGCCACACAGGCAGATTGTTACAACATTTTCAAGTGAAAACTCCCCAAATTAGTTACCATGAACATAATAGTCATAGTCGTGTTCCTGAACTATTAGAGTATTTACAATATGGAAAAGCGATCGCATTGGTAAGTGATGCGGGAATGCCAGGAATTTCTGACCCAGGATATGAGTTAATTAAGGCTTGTATTGATAATGGGATCACTGTTGTGCCTATTCCCGGTGCAAGTGCTGTAATTACGGCTTTGAGCGCGGCTGGATTACCCACAGATAGGTTTATTTTTGATGGTTTTTTACCGGTTAAAAGTCAACAACGCCAGAAATATTTGGAGTCTTTGCAAGGTGAATCCCGAACTTTGGCTTTCTATGAATCACCTCACAGATTACGAGATACCTTAGCCGATTTGGGAGCAATCTTGGGAAGCGATCGCTCTCTAGTTATAGCACGAGAACTGACGAAATTATATGAGGAATTTTGGAGGGGAACAATTGCCGAGGGGATTACCCATTACCAAGACAAAGAACCCCAAGGAGAATATACTCTTTTAGTAGCTGGAAATCCACCTAGTAAACCTCAACTCACAGAAACCGAATTAAAAAACGAACTATTATCAATGATTAAACAAGGTATTTCTCGTTCTCAAGCTAGTCGTGAGATAGCAAAGGATACGGGTTTATCTCGTCGCTATCTCTATCAACTAGCTTTGACAATTGAACTTAGCAGCTAAGTATAGAAACGATGATCATGATCTAGAATAGGACAAACTAGACGACCGCTCCAAAGGAGAAAACCGCATCATTAAAATCGTAGTCACTTACTCCCACACCCGCAGGTAAATCTTCAAAACCAAAAGTATTATTGCCAAAACTCTTCAAGTGGGCTGCACCATCTGGGTTAGCTACCCCAAAGCTAAAATAGGCTACAGGTAAAGTCGTGTAATTTTGGGCATTAGCCGGACTATTATTAGGGTTCGCAGCAAAGAAAGCATTAATCGCTTGTTGAAGATTACCAGAAAAGTTACCACCATTAGCAATTACAAAAGGAGAATAGATTTTACCACCACTGACAATGACATCACTTGCAGCACCACTAGCTGAACCCCCTACCCGCACAATAAAGTTATCTACTACCTTACTCAAAGCGGCTTTCGCATAACCGGTGTCCCCTGGTTTAATGCCATTTACAGACCCGGTTACATTATCCACCTCATATAGACCGAACAGATTATTAAAGGCTGCGGTGGTCTGATTTAGGGCATTTTGCAGGAAGTTTTTGACAAGGGATGGGTTGTAGTTATTAGGAAATTCGTAGCCCAATTTATCAACAATACCAGTTAATGTACCTGCTTCCTTGGGAATCAGTTTATCATCAGGAGCAATTGAGATTAGCTGAGTTGGTGCTACTGTAGCAGTTGTAGCTTTACCCGTAACCGTTACCTTAACATCAGCACTTGCGGAAAGACTACCATCAGAAACAGTGTAACTAAAGACATCATTACCCAAATAATTGGCATCTGACAGCGTATAGGTCAAATTATTGCCATTGATCTCAACTTTGCCATATTTACCGTCGGTTTTGCCGGTGAGCTTTAAACTATCTCCTTCAGGGTCACTATCATTGTTTAAAGGGTTGATAGTTCCCGCACTTCCTTGACTGACAGACAATTGATCATTTTGTGCAACGGGAGGATCATTTACCGGAGTCAGATTGATTGTTATTGTAGCAGGATCAGATTCTACTTTTGGAGTACCATTATCAATCGCTGCTACTGTGAATGTGGCAACATTACCATTAGCATTAATAACGGGATTATATCGCACATTAGCCAGGTCATTAACTAATATCTCTTGATTGACAATCACTTGTTGACCATTCACAAAAGTTAGGCTTCCAGCGGTTGGTAAACTTATTACCTTAATTGCCATTAAATCATTATTGTCTTCGTCTTGGTATTTACCCTTGTTTTTGAAGTCTCCAATACCAAAACTTATTATTTGATCTTCTTGTCCATTTTGGGTGAAGCTTTGCAGATTTGGTTTTTTGTTGGGTGCAGTGTCATCATTATTAATTGTTCCTTTCGCTGTAGCGTTGGTGGAACTAACAACTGCATCATTATTAGGATTACTCAAACTGACAGTAAAAGTCTCATTGCCTTCAAATAGGGTATCTTGAGTTGTTTGGACAGTAAAGGTTGTAGTAGTCTCTCCAGGTGCAAAAGTTAAAGTCTCCGTTTTTGCCGTCAAGTCACTGGTACTAGCTGTATCATCTGTCGCAATAGAAGTGGCTACAGTCACACTTTGGTTAGCTTGAGCATCCCCTGTACGAGTGACAGTGAAATTTACCTCACTTCCTTCCGTTGCGGAAGCAGCAGCAATACTAAATACGGGTGCAGTGTCATCATTATTAATTGTTCCTTTCGCTGTAGCGTTGGTGGAACTAACAACTGCACCGTTATTAGGATTACTCAAACTGACAGTGAAAGTCTCATTGCCTTCAAATAGGCTATCTTGAGTTGTTTGGACAGTAAAGGTTGTAGTAGTCTCTCCAGGTGCAAAAGTTAAAGTCTCCGTTTTTGCCGTCAAGTCACTAGTACTAGCTGTATCATCTGTCGCAATAGAAGTTGCTACAGTCACACTTTGGTTAGCTTGAGCATCCCCTGTACGAGTGACAGTGAAATTTACCTCACTTCCTTCCGTTGCGGAAGCAGCAGCAATACTAAATACGGGTGCAGTGTCATCATTATTAATTGTTCCTTTGGCTGTGGCATTTGTGGAACTAATGATTGCACCATTGGTAGCATTGCTTAAACCAGCAGTAAAAGTTTCTTGGTCTTCAAATAGGGCATCTGGAGTTGTTTGGACAGCAAAGATTTTAGTAGTTTCTCCCTGTGCAAAAGTCAGAGTTTCCGTTTTTGCAGTCAAGTCGGTATCACTGGCTGTATCACCTGTAGCAATAGAGGTAACTAAAGTCACACTTTGTTGAGCCTGGGCATCTCCTGTTCGAGTTACAGTAAAGTTGATAGCATTTCCTTCTGATGCCTCAGCGGTAGCAATGCTAAATATGGGGGCTGGATCATCATTAGTAATAGTTCCTTGGGCTGTGGCGTTTGTAGAACTAATGATTGATACATTTGTAGGATTACTTAAACTGACAGTAAATGTCTCATTTCCTTCAAACAGGACATCTTGAGTTGTTTGGACAGCAAAGGTTGTAGTAGTCTCTCCCGGTGCAAAAGTCAAAGTTGCCGTTTTTGCAGTCAAGTCGGTATCACTGGCTGTATCCCCTGTAGCAATAGAGGTAGTTACAGTTACACTTTGTGAAGACGAATTATTTCCTGTCCGAGTGACAGTGAAAATTATGATATTTCCTTCTGTTGCTGAAGCTGAGGTGATAGCAAACTGTGGTAATTCATAATTCTTCAGAATAGCTAAGGGATTACTATTCGCACTAATTAAGGTGTAATTTCCCTGGGGTGAAAATGTCAGTTGACTGATGTTTTTGAATCCTTCAACATCCACTTTTAGTGAATCTTGTGCCGGATTAAAATCTGTAATTATATTGGGACTTTGCAGATATGCAGCATTAGCTAACCAAAATGTATCTTGACCATCACCACCTGTTAAGGTGTTACCACCAAGACCAGAGAAGATGATATCATTACCAGCATCACCAAATACTTTGTCATTCCGATCAGGGAATATTTGATCATTCCCTTCACCACCAGATAAAATATTATTACCTTGACCATCGGAGAATAAACGGTCAATTCCTGAACCACCTAAAGCCGTATCATTTTCCTTAGCAAAGATTTCATCATCACCTTCACCACCATCTAGGATATTGTCACCTGTTCCTGTGACACCATCAATGGAGTCATTACCTGCTAAACCCAGGAGAGTATAACCGCTGGCAGATGCTAATAATATATCGTTTCCAGAAGTACCACTAATAGTAACAGGTAGATTATTTGGTAGTTCAATAATGCCTAATTTTTCAGGAATTGTTGTGCCAGCAACATTAAAATCATTATCATTAATCAAAGCCAGAATATTGGGGGCAACTAATGCCAAACCTTCTAATTTTTCAACTCCGGTGTAACCTACTTGTGCTGCATTAACAATTAAAGTTTTGTTAGCAGCAATAATTCCAGCGGTAGTTAATTCAGCCGGGCTTAATTGTTCAATATTCTTAGCACTTGGCAAAGTAAAGTTAGCAGGATTATTGATATTAGTAGCTGTTGTTAAATCTATTTGATAGATAAGTTTATTGGAAGTATTATCACTTCTATCATCTCTTTCTACAACTGCAAATTTACCATTACCCAATGCAACAGCATCACCGATTTTATCAGTTTTGGCATTACCACTGCCTGTAATATCATCCAAGAGATAGAGATATTCACCAGTTACCTGTTTAGAAACTATGTCAAATTCCAAAATTCGCAAATTACGGGAATTTCTGGAGGTTGTATCAGTGCCATTATCGGGATTATCAATTGGACTTTGAATAAAAGCATATAGTTTGTTACCTTCTAGTGCTATTGCTTCAAAGCCGCGATTTGCCCGTCTTTGGGCGTAAACTGCGGGTAATACCTCAGTTCCAAAAGTCCCTGCGGGTTGATCTGGTTCTGTGGCTGCTGCTGTTCCTTGGGGAACAAAACGCTCAAGTAACTTCCCATTGACATCAAAATGGTAAATTGCGGGACGATATTCATCTACCAGCCAATAGTTGCCATTTGGTGCAATCACGATACCTTCGACATCAGCCCCTAAAGTATCATTAGGTAAGATTTGACCATTTAAATCAACGCCGATTTCATCAGTGTAAGCTGTTCCACCAGCCCCAGCTTGGACGTTGGGAAGTCCAGTTAATGGGGTTGTACCATCTTCACGAAATAACCCAGTTCTTTTGGTAATCGTGATTTGATTAGTGGTTTGATTGAGTTCAAAACTGACTATTTCTGGTTGAAAATTTGGTAATAAAAACGGTCTATTTTGACCTGTGGGTTCACCATTGGGACCACGATCTGTATGGGTAACAAATTTGAGATTGCCATTATCTGCCACACCTTGGAAATACAATCCAGAAAAACCACCCAAGAAGATATCTTGTCCGGTGGAAGTTGTGCCTAATTTGGGTAGATTTTGAAATTCATAAGTAGTTAACTTTGGTTGGGAAGCTATTTCATAAAAGCTAACAGTATTACTAACTTCATTAGAAACTGCCAACATGGGACGAGAATTGGGACTATTTTCCGCAGAGATAAATTTTAAGCCTTCAGGAGAGACATCACCTTCGGTTCTAATATACTGAACAAATTGAGGTGCAGTGGGGTTACTAAGATTATATACCATCACCCCACCGCCAGCCCTTTCTAAGCCAACGAATCCATAAGGAATACCATCAATTACACCAACAACTGTACTTTCTGGTTCAGGGCCTTTATTATCGGAACGAGTATCAAATTCAGTGGCTGAACCATTATTAGCATTAAAAAGTGTAGGCGTTCGTTGTTTGAGAATTTGTTCAATTTGGTCGCCACTGTCATATACTAATTTACCTTGATCATCCCAAATTGAGAAGGAACGAGCGCCGTAAGCATAAAGTTGATCAAAGTCTCCGTCTCCATCGGTATCTCCCAGTTTATTGGTAACGGTTAAACGTCCTAAATTTTCCGGTTTTTTCAACTCAGTAGCATTAGGAAAAGCTGTAGGATCAAGAGCTAAACTAGAAACTCTTGCTTCTTCGTTAAATAGTGATCCTTCATTACCAAAAGTACCATTTGCGGTAGGACGAATCCGCGCATCTCCTTCATTTGCGGTGATATAATAGGTTTTATTGCCAACTAGGAAAGAGCTAATTGCATCGGGTTGATACATCCCGAAAATTGGCCAATTTTGAATATTAATTTTACCTCCACCACTAGAAGTACCATTAACATCTCTATCACTAGCATCAAGACCATTTCCTGGTAAATTATGATCTTTAAAACCTAATGGAACAATTTTAGTAATACTAGCAGTAGCAATCTCTAAAACTGCAAAGGCGTTATTTTCTTGTAGGGTAACAAATGCAGTTTTGCCATCGGAAGAAACTGCAATATACTCTGGTTCTAAATCTTGAGCAACGGCGGCATTAAGCCCAAAAAGTCTGACTCCGGCGGCTTTTAAAGTTTCTTTTTGCTCATTAAATGCCGTGAAATTTGCAGTTGTAACTTTACTATTATCTAAACTGGCAATGTTTCCAGAAACATCAATAATACTAATTGAACCTTCTGGATCAATGGCATAATTTTCACTGGGTTCTCCTTCGTTGGTGACAAGTAATTTGCTACCATCCGCAGTGAAAGTGATCATGTCAGGTAAAGCACCTACTGTCACTTCGGAAATTTTAGTGAGAGTTACAGCGTCATAAAAAGCAATTTTACCAGGGTCGGTACTTGTAGTTGCAGAAACAGCGATCGCCACAATGCTATTTCCAGTTCCTATGCCTTTTCTGACGGCTACACTTTGAATTCCTGCACCTAAGTTAGAAAGATCAATGTTAGTAACTTGAGTGGGGTTATTTGCATCAGAAACATCCACTACTTGGAGAACAGGTTTATTCCCAGATTCTCCAGTCACAAACAGGCGTTGAGATATGGGATCAAAATCAGAAATTTCTGCGCCGCTTAATTTGATAGTACCGATATGGTTAAGTTGAATTGAATTCATAATTTTTATATTGGCAATTAGAGGTTTGTTGTTACTTAGTCTGGAACGGAGATTTTAGTCTTTTTGAGCTTAAAAAAAAATGGCTAAATTTCTGACTATTCAGAGAATTTATCCCAATTTATTTAAGGCATAAATAATTAAAGGTTAAGGAAAAATTAAAAAACCTACGATAACAGCTTATGTGTTAATCCTGTCTACACTTGACTAAATAGCTTTTGTTTTCTAACTTTCAGTAATTTTTGTTTTATTAATTTGATCCTATTCCCACCATATATTTATTATATCTGAATGTGGAACAAGAGCGTTCGCATCTCGAAAAGACGGCACTCTGTATAAATCGCTAAAAATCCAGAGTATTAAATATTAATACTGAATTAAGCAAGTAATTATTTATGATAGCCTAAAAATGCTAACGTATGATGTTTTACAGTGCAGAATGTTAGGTTAATAATATATACTGGATAAAAAATAGTCCTTAAAATCACCATGCAAGTCTGGATACTTAACACCCAACTCCAAAACGGACAGTACATTATCCAAAAAGTCATCGGTGGTAGTGGCTTTGGTGAGACCTATCGGGCTAGAGATACGGAAGAAAATAGACTGGTAGTTATTAAAACTCTAAATCGTGAATAACAACAAAAACAAGATTTTACAGACAGACAAAAAAGTTTCGTAGAGAAGCATTAGATTTAGCCGAATGCTACCATCCGCATATTGTCCAAGTTTACGATACTTTTCTGGAAAATGGTTTTTGGGCGATCGTCATGGAACATATTGACGGGGATAATTTGTTATACTACAAAAATATTACTTTTAATAAAACAGCAACTAAACAGAACCTCAAAGGACACCTCCCTGTAGCATTTGGATATGAAGGGGGGTGGACAGGGGTGGGTAGAAGTTTTCTGTCGCCTCCAGGCTTGTATATTGTAGGTGCATCAAGGAAAGTTTTCCCATGCTTGAGTAACTAACTGACTTAACCAACGTCTTTGTTGTCTATCTAACATTTGATCATCCGCTAATACTTGGGTCGTTAATTGATCTAAGGACTGACCCTGTGCGCGAACAACTCTAACTACACCAGCAATTACCGCAGCAACTAGTTCTTCATCAACTGGCTGTTTTCTGAGTGCAGATATTTCTTGGGGACTGTCTGGGATAGGATAATTCATGGCGTGGGTTTAGGAAATTTACAATATGAACAATAAACTTGATAGTAAGAATTCAGAGGTCAGGAGTCATGATGTAGGGGCGCAGGACTTGCGCTCAGTCAGGAAGCAGGAGGTAGAAAGAAGGCGGAAAAAGATTTTTCTTCTCTGTTCTCTTCAATCTCAAACCTTATGTATGCTGAGTCCTTACACTTGATAAATCATTAAAATTCTTTATGGGATCTTTATGAAGTTAATTAGCGCAGAGTCTAACCTAGTTTCTGCCTTTTTTTAATCTGTCTAAGTGAGTAAATGGATAGGAGATGTCAGAAAAATATGCAAGAACTTCTTTATTTAGAAATTCCTACGCCCGATACAGTATCCGTTAGCAAATGGCTACAAACAGATTTTGTTGTTGAAAATGGGCAAAAATTAATTACCCCAGATGGTTTGCGGTTGAGAAGCGCGGTTCAAAGTCCCACTTCTGGTGATGTAGAACTGTCTATATTTGTGTGGTCGGTGCAGCGAACAACTTATCTCAAGGTATTCCGTTGGGGAGATGAACCTTTTCCAGGGGAGAGAGGTATTCTCCAATCTCTGACACAGGAAATTAGAGGTCGCTTTCCTAATTGCTACCCGGAACTACCTGTCATTGATGCCCGAAATTCAATTTTCGCAGAGCTAGAACCTTATTATCCCTTAACTGTTAAGTATTTTCAGAAAATGTCTAATGGGGAATATCACCTCAACCGGGCTTACTGGTGGGAACAACGGTGGCGCGAAGGGGTAAGAAATCCGCAAAAGCCCAGGCAAGTGGTATTTTATCAAGGGAATAGCCAGGAAACATCACCTGTTCTTTCTCCTGCTGCTAGTCCTGAGTATGACCTGATTTATATTGGTGGTGCTTTGGGGTCAATTCATGCGGCGGTGATGGCTAAATTGGGCTATAAGGTGTTGTTGGTGGAAAGATTACCTTTTGGTAAAATGAACAGAGAATGGAATATTTCTCGTGATGAAATCCAAAGTTTAATCAATTTGGGTTTGTTAACAAATGCTGAATTAGCAGAAATTATTTCTAGGGAGTATAAGGACGGTTTTAATAAGTTTTTTGATGGAAATAATCCTGCTACGTTAAAATCGTCTGTTCTCCACACTCCTACAGTCCTGAATATAGCTTTAGATTCAGAAAGGTTACTGGCATTATGTGGACAAAAACTTCAAGCTGCTGGTGGTGATATTTGGGATGAAACGGAGTTTTCCCAGGTGAATATTAGTTCGACACAAGTTGCTATTAATGTCAAACATTTGCCGACTGGGAATGAACGGCAAGTGAGTGGAAGGTTGTTGATAGATGCAATGGGAACGGCTTCACCAATTGCTTGGCAATTAAATGGTGGTCGGGCTTTTGATAGTGTGTGTCCAACGGTGGGAGCGGTGATTGAAAAGGGCTTTGAGCCTGGAGTTTGGGATTCTGAGTATGGGGATGTTCTCTATAGTCATGGGGATATTTCTAGGGGACGACAGTTGATTTGGGAGTTGTTTCCTGGGGGTGGGGAAGAGTTGACGATTTATCTGTTTCACTATCATGAGGTGAATGAGCAAAATCCTGGTTCTCTGTTGGAAATGTATGAGGATTTTTTCACTATTTTGCCAGAGTATCGGCGTTGTGATTTGGATAAATTAGTGTGGAGAAAGCCCACTTTTGGCTATATACCAGGACATTTTAGTGTAGATAGTAGCGATCGCACTATTGCAGTTGATAGATTAATTTCCATTGGTGATGCTGCTTCTTTGCAGTCTCCTCTAGTTTTTACTGGTTTTGGTTCTTTAGTCCGCAATTTAGACCGATTAACTACTCTGTTAAATATCGCGCTCAAACATGATTTATTAAGTCAGCAACACTTAAATAAAATTCGGGCTTACCAAAGTAATGTGGCGGTAATGTGGTTGTTTTCTAAGGGAATGATGGTTCCTACTGGCAAATTTATCGCCCCCCAAATGATAAATTCGATGCTGAATACTTTCTTTGGGTTATTAACAGATGAAACCCCGGAAGTTACAGATAATTTCATTAAAGATCGTTGTGATTGGTTTACTTTTAACCGTCTAGCTTTGAAAGCAGCCATGAAAAATCCCGCTTTATTATTGTGGATTTGGCAATTAGCTGGTTGGCGAGATTTATTACGTTGGCTGGGTAATTATGTTAGTTTTGCTCGTCATGCTTTAGTCAGTCTGATTTTGGGGACATGGTTTCCACAATTCTTAAAATGGAATCAATCTTGGTTAGAAAATCGCTTTCCAGGATTATGGTTACAATTGTTAGTAATTAACTATGCAATTTCTACTGGTAGACCACGATTACCGCCGGCGTTGCGTTAGTTTTATTTATTATCAATTAATTAGGGATTTTGGAGTTATAAAACTTTTAAAATCCTTAATTATATTCATCATCAACATAGGATTCATATATCTCCGGTGTTTCTTTGGAACTAACAGAGTCCGATAGTTGGAAACTGTCATCTGTCATCCGAATAATTTCTCCCGAAAAGAATTTGGCTAAACTTTCCGCAGCTTTAACGACTCCATCATGATCCCAATTTGATGGAGATGGTGACACCGGTGGCGGAGAAATAGTTTGTACTGGTGCTGAATTGGTAACAACAGGCTCAATTTGGACTGGTGCGGGTAGTGGTGTGGATACCGTAGCTACTGGTTGTGGTATCTGTGGGGGTGGTTGTTGATGTGTAGGTTGGGGTGGTTGTTGATGTGTAGGTTGGGGTGGTTGTGGAACTGGAGGAGAAGTTCGTGGTGGTGGATTTCTTCTGGTAGATGTCGCGTTTGCAGTAGTAGCTTTTTCTAAAGTAACTTGAATTTCTTGCTGGAAAGTTTGTCTAAAGGCTGTGGTGATAATAGGTAAATAAGTTTTTGCTTTGTCATACCAAGCAGGTTTGACACCAATACGGACAATAGAACCATTAAATTCCATTAAATGGCACATTTGACCTAGCAGTGCTTGTGCGGGTAGCTGTTGAATATGTCCACGAACTTGTTGCCAAAGTTGAGTTAAATCGTATTGTGAACTTTCTCCTACTGGTTGTACTGCTGCTGGTTGATGGTTTGTGGGTGGTGGAGATACAAGTTCTTGGGGTGGTGGTGCGAAATTAACAGATGGATTGTAATTTGTGGGTGGATATGCTGGTGGTGCAGCAACGGGTTGATATGTTGGGGTTGCAGCAGTTGTATTGGTTCTTTGCGGGATATTTGCAGTTGGGATTTGAATATTGGCACTGGGTAATAATCCCAGTAATGTTACTTCTAACCATAACCGGGGTTGAGTGGTGTTTTTTAGTTGGACTTCAGCTGTTCTCAGGTGTTGTTGTCCTAGCAAGATGGTACTGATGTCAAATTTTTGGGCAAATTCAACTAATGATGTCCAGGTTGACTGAGTACAAGCAACTAAATCTTGACGATTGGGGGCAGTTTTAGCGATGAGAAAATCTCGATAAAAAGCGGCGAGATTTTGGAGAATAATTAGGGGTTCTCGTCCTCTATCGAGGATTCTTCGGGTAGTGTCTAGGACTATTTCTGCTTGATCTTGAGCGATCGCTTCTAACAATCCAAATAGGTCTTTTTCGCTGACTGAACCCACCAAATCCCAAACTTTATCCGGTGTTACTTCCCCAGCGACTAAAGCTAATTGATCTAATAAACTTTCTGCATCTCTTAATCCCCCTTGGGCAATTTGTCCTACTAAAGTCAGGGAATCATGGGAAATATTAATACTTTCTTTATCGGCAATATGTGTTAAATGTTTTACCATTGCCTCTAACTGAATCCGTCGAAAATCAAACCTTTGACAACGAGAAATAATTGTTGGTAATACCCTTTGTGGGTCTGTTGTCGCCAGAACGAAAACAACGTGTTTAGGTGGTTCTTCTAGGGTTTTAAGTAACGCATTGAATGCTGCGGTACTTAACATATGACAGTTATGCACTAATAACCCATTAGCTACAAAGTTATGATTATCCTCAACTTCCAGATCATAAACTCGCTCAACTCCAGCGAGGTGAACAGATTCTACCTTCTGCAAATTTGTAAATGAGCGTGCCGCATCCACATTCACAGGGGATAGTATGTTCATTCCTTCTTTTACGTCTTTGGCTGCTATCCATGCATGATCAGTCCTGATTAAATGATTACTTGTACACTTAATCTCTCTGTGAGTTGTTTTGATAACTAAAGTTTGCTTTTCCCCTTGATCTAACCAACGGACAACTTTTTTAAATTCCCATTTTTCAGAGGAATCATTGTAACTAAGAACTCTCTGACCTTGAATATTCGAGTTATCAATGCGGACAAGTCCGGCATCTGTAAGAATTAATGAGTCTCCAGTTAGGCACTCATCAATCACATACACTTTATAACGGCACTGCATCGGGGCAAACTGCGCCCTTTCAATCAGTTCCCGGATGTTATCAACACCCGTATTACTGGCAGCGTCAATTTCAATAACATCAGTAGAATAGCCTTTAGTAATCCCCTGACAGATTTCACAAACGCCGCAGGGTTGGGGGGTTGGCTGGTTGCCTTGGAGACAATTGAGAGATTTAGCAAGAATTCTCGCACTGGAAGTTTTTCCTGTACCTCTAGGTCCAGTGAACAAATAGGCAGGGGCGATTTTCGCTGAAAGAATGGCATTTGTTAGGGTAGTAGCGATCGCCTCTTGACCCACCAGTTCAGCGAAGCTCTTTGGCCGATACTTATGGTGCAGGGGTTCGTAAGACATGGAGACAGGTTTAAATCCGTATATCCCAGGTAAATTTTAGGGTTTTATTATTCTAACAACTCATGGCACTCGATTTTGGATTGACAATTTTGGATTTTGGATTGACTCCACCCTCAAGGACGGGTCTTGTACAAAATTTTTGAATCTCAAATCTCAAATCTCAAATTTTTTATTTGCAAGTCTCTTACGCCGTTGTGTACTAGTCACTCCCACAGCTAAAATTTTAAGAGGCAACATCAATGGTGCATCAAATGTTCAAGCGGCTAATCCAATGGCTCAAAAAATTTTTTCGGCACTTGTTTGGTGGTAAACAAAATCTCACCCCCAATCGAGAGGAAGTCCCCACACAAGTAGCGCCACCCCTAAGTGATACAGATTTAGAATTTCTATTTACAGAACTACTGGAAGGGGTTCATCAGGTCAAGGGACAAGCTTGGGCGCAGAAATGGTTACATAGTCTTGAACATCGTGTTAGTACGGAACAGTGGTTAGAATGGTTAATCCGTTTTGGAGACAGATTATTAGCATCTGCTAAACCTCATAATGAATTAGCAGCCAGATTAGTCCAACTTGGTGAGCTAGGAGTTGGGGACATCAGTAATCTGTCCTACGATATAGGCATGAAAGTCTTAACACTTAATCCAGGAGAACCAATTTGGGAATATGACGGTCCCGATACAGTGGAGAATAACCCCTTTGAATCTGCCAACACAGAGGAAAATTCACCCGAAGGGGAATACAAGACTGTTACCCTAGATGAACTCTTAATTATGTTGCAACAGGATGAGAACCTATGTGAACAAATCTCCCAACAACTAGG
The DNA here is from genome assembly GCF_002368115.1 of Dolichospermum compactum NIES-806. Classification (NCBI taxonomy): domain Bacteria; kingdom Bacillati; phylum Cyanobacteriota; class Cyanophyceae; order Nostocales; family Aphanizomenonaceae; genus Dolichospermum; species Dolichospermum compactum. The sequence continues at coordinate 1,638,233 of NZ_AP018316.1, forward strand.
AGTGGAAACACAAAATCCCGAAGAGATTATTCAGGTATTGGTTAATCAGTATAATGAAGCGAACGAACCCTCTGTATAATAAAAACTGAGGACTGACACTTTTCGTGATTATAGTCTTCAGTTCTAGGAAACACAGGGTTAGGGAAAATTACGCTTTTTGTGAAATAGTATAAACAGGATTTTTAACTCAGTCTGATCAAGACAAGTCCCCATAAGTAGGTGGGCGTTAAAAATTGTCGTTGGGGTAAGGGAACAGGGAACTCTTAACTGGGAACAGGAAGAGAGTTTTGAGTGATTTTACTTTTCTTCACATACCTTTAAATTTTTCTGTTCACCTACTTAACTCAAGTTTGATTTGTTCGGTGTAGCTATTAGTATTATTACGCAGGTCTATTAAATTTTTTAGACCTTTCCGTAATTAATAATTTTTTTGACACAACAATAGCTACAATCTAGGAGAAAGAAAATCCCATAAATTGGCAGATGTTCAGGTGGCTCTTGCAGTGGCTTAACAGATTTTTACAGTACCCCTTTGGCAGTCTTGGGATAAGTGATCCCAAGTCTAGTCAAGGCAATCTGGTGGCAGATCAACCACCAGAACTTACGAATGCGGATCTAGAGTCCTTATTTAACGAACTCCTAGAAGGAGTACATCAAGCGAGAGGACAACAATGGGCATTCAAGTATTTACAGCGGATGGAACCGCGTATTACTGTTGACCGTTGGATACATTGGCTGTTGATATTTGGAGACAAATTATTAGCTTCTCCCGCACCAAATCTTCAGTTAGCGGAGCGGATGGTGAAACTGGGTGAGTTGAGTATTGGTGAGGTTAGTAACTTGTCCTATGACATTGGGATGCAGCTATTGCGGCGCAATCTTAATCAGGGGTATGAAAGTACGCAAGAGTCACAGGAGTTCGAAATTTCCATACCTACTCAGGATGAGTTAGATACTCCTGGTCAAGAATTGCTGCGCCAATTTGGGGAGCAAATTTGGCAATATCAGGAAATGGAATCTGTGAGTAATCTACAATCCCCAATGGTCGAGGATCTATTCACTGGTGAGTCGCTAGAGTTAAATAATGGGTCTTTGGCTGAAGATATTTTTGACAATGCGGCCAAGGGGGAAAATGACTATCAGATTTATGAGGATAAAATTCAGGAATTTTCCCACAATGTTGGGGATGTAATTCCCGATCCAGAATCTCCGAGAGAGAAAAGCTGGCATGAGTCTTTGGTAAATTTAGAACCGCAGTTAGCATCCACTTTTGATGAGTTGGTGGTGCGGTTGGAGCAAAGTAACAATCTTGTTCAGCAGTTAGCGTCGGAATTGGCAATTCGTGATGGTCAGATTGTGCAGCAATCCAGATCACAAATGGTTGTTACCAATCCGGCAGAAAGTTTATTTTATGAAGGTTTAGAGCAAGCTAAGGCTGGAAACTTATTAACGGCTTTAGATTTGTATAAACGAGCTAGTCAAATTCAACCTCAAGCTTATGAATATTGGTTTAATCAGGGGTTGACACTGTTTTATTTGCAACGGTTTACAGAGGCGATCGCTGCTTATGACCAAACACTGGCTCTCAAACCCGATTTCTATAAGGTTTGGTATAACCGAGGTGGTATTCTCGGTGAGTTGGGAGACTTTGATGCAGCTATTGCTTCTTTTGAGCAAGCGATCGCTATTAAACTAGATTACCAACTAGCTTGGTCTAGCAAAGGCTTGGCACTACTCAAGTTAGGTTTGATCGAGGAAGCTATTGATAGTTACGATCAAGCCTTGAATTTAGAACCCCAGGATGCGGAAACTTGGTACTACCGGGGTATAGCTTTAGCTGTGATTGAGCAATATCCAGAGGCGATCGCTAGTTACGACCAAGCCCTCCATCTCGAACCCAACTATCATGAAGTGTGGATAGACCGGGGTGTGGTGCTATTTAATTTAAAACAATGGTCAGAAGCGATTGAGTCTTGGGATCAAGCCCTAGCTGTACAACCAGGATTTTATTTAGCTTGGTATAACCGGGGTGTGTCTTTTGAAAACTTAGGTTGTCGGGAAGATGCGATCGCCTCCTATCAACAAGCGATCGCCATCAAACCCGATTTCCATCCCGCATGGTATAACCAAGCCGTAGCCCTATTTTACCTAGATCTTTTCCCTCAAGCCATTTCCTGCTATGACAGCGCTTTGGAAATGAAACTAGACTATTGGGAAGCTTGGCTAGGAAGAGGGGCGGCTGCTGGTCATCTCACCCCCCAACAATCATCACTAATTATCGTTAGTAGCATTTCTGCCGCCAATCCCGCCCTCAACTTAGGCGGCTATGAAGGTAAATTAGCCAGTTATCAAGAAGGTTTAAAACATCTTCCCCCCGATACTCATCCAGAAGGTTGGGGAAGATTACATATAGCTGTTGGTAATACTTATTACGAGCAAGGCAAAAAAGCAACTGCACCTCGTGATTATTGGCATCATGCCATGTCTGAATACCAATTGGCACTATCCACCCTCACACCAGAAGATTTTCCCGAATTCCATTTAGAAATTCTGCAACTTCTTGCCAAAGTCCTTGTCTGCTTAGGAGAAACAACAGCCGCACAAGAACTACAAAAATGGGGAATTGAACTATTACAACAATTACTCACTCAGCCCACCCGTTCTGATGAAAATAAAAAACAACTGTTACTAAAATTCATAGGTTTGGGACAACTAGCAGTTGATTTGGCTGTAAATACAGGAGACCTAGTAGAAGCTTGGGAATTCGCTGAACAGGGTAAAAATAATTGTTTACAGTGGTTAATACCTGATTTAAATTATCAACTTCAGTCGGGGAATTATTGCGTTATTCAAAAATTACTGAATCCCTCCACAGCTATAATTTATTGGCATATTAGTCCAGCCGCTTTGCACACATTCATTATCAAAGATCAAGCCCCATCTCCCATTTTACTTTTTACACCTATCCAAGATATAGAAGCAATTCCAGAGGGAGTAAGACGCTTAATTGAATTTGAACAATGGTTAGCAGATTGGCAACAGTCAGCAACACTATCCAAACTATTAGAGTTGCAAAATATCTTGAATATTTCCACAATTATTCAAGAATTGGAAGGGGTAGAGACAATCATTTTAATTCCCCACCGTGACTTGTACAAGTTACCTTTGCACAGTTTATTTAATCAGTTTTTCGTTTCGGTAGCCTCTGCAAAGGTGGCAAATTATAATATTAGCTATCTACCCAGTGTAGCTATGGGAATTTATTTACAATCTCAATCATCTTCTAATGGTCATGAATCTCATGGTCATCAGGACTATCCTCTACTCAAATCTGATAGCGGATCGCTCCTTATAAATCAATTAGCGTCAGAAATCATTAGCGAAACCTTTGCTATTTCTCAGGATTTTCTGAGTTATTAAGATCAGAGTGTGTTTGAAAAGTATTAGATGAAACCGATAATCTCCAGAAACCTAACCCCCCATTCCCTTGCAGGGAATGGGGGTTTCAAAGCCTCTCCCCGCGTCGGGGAGAGGTTTGGAGAGGGGTTTATTTATACATTAAAAACTTTTCAAACTCACATTCCGCACCCTAAGCTGTCACAGAGAAAAATTACGGAGAGAAAAAATCAAAATGAGGATAAAAACAGACATATAAAGTGAAAAAAGGCATTTGAGAAATAGTAAATCACCAAAAATGTTATCAAAACCTATTCTCAATATAGCGGTATGCACTTGCATGAGATACATCATAGCCCCCTCATCGCTTGCGGGGAGGGGGTTGGGGGTGGGGTTCTTGTATCTCACTCAATCGAGAACCGCTATAACGGTTTCGATACAAATCCTAACCCGTTTATGATCATGGCTTACGATAGCGATAGAAAAACCCGCTACAGGCATCCTATAACGGGTAAAATTATTAATTGCAGTTATGGTTAATCTTCAGATACAGAACTTATACCATCCATTCCAAAACAGCTTCATCTTTAGTATTAGTATTACGAGAAGGTGTTTCGCGCTCGAACTTCATGTGAATAGAACGGGTTTGTTCACCATCAGCCGCAACAGCTAAAATTGGGTAGTCAATTAAACCATCTTGGAAAGACATTTGGAAGCGGAATGTACCATCCGAATTAAGTTTAATGGGACGACCACCAATGGTTACAGTTGCATCAGGTTCAGTTGCACCGTAAACAATCAATTCAGCATCAGCAACTAACCAGAATTTGCGAGGACGCGCAGGAACAGCAGAAGCGGAGAAACCAGACATTCCCACACCGGACATAGTTAAGCCAGATACAGTGGGAATAGCCCACATACCTACACCAGATGGGAAAACATAGGAACTGAGAGCTTGTTCAGGAGCAGCAGAACCGGGGACGTGCTGCATAGAACCGAATATAGAACCTGCAACCCGTTGAGCTTCAGCGGATTCTGCTAGATCAAAGATTTGTTCGTAAATAGGGTTGCCACCAGCAGCAGAAGCAGCAGTGGGTAATTTCTTGGATGGGGGGACTAGTTCGTAGAAGGTCTTACTACGTAGGTCTTCTTCAAAGTCTACGGTGATGAAGACATCTTCAATCCAGTCAGAAGGATAGACGGGGGGAATATGCACTCTCGCGGAACGCGCTAATACTAACCAACCACCATCAGCGGTGCGATAGCCGACATCTATCACATAATCGCGATCGCTCACGGGAATTGGCACATACCACTCTCTAGCTAGTTCATCAGCAGGGTATTCTTGGATACTGTGGGGACTTTGATAATCTAGATCAACATCAGTGACATCATAAATCCGCAAAGCCAGAGTTTGTCCACCTTGACGACGCAGTGCTTCCTTATGGTCGTTAGGAATATCCCAGTAAGTGTAAGCCCACTGGGGATCACGAGGTAACAGCACAATCCGACTATCACCATAACCGGCAGGTAAATCTGCTAGTGCTTCATCAACATCAGCGAGAGAACCACCAGTACGATCTTCTTGACCTAACTCAAATTTTGCTGCTTCCACGGTTTCTTGTGCCTCCAGATTAGGGGATGAACTGAGCGAGAACTTACTATTTTGAACTTCTTCAATTGATGCTAATAACTGCGATTTACGCATTCTGCTATAGCGAGATATACAGTATTCACTGGCAACTTTGCGTAATTGCCGTAGGGTCATCTCTTCCAGCGGTGGGCGTTCTTTTGCCATTGATTTGGACTCCAGTAGTTTGAAAGGTAAATTATTGTTTCCGGGTTAAAAAGTTTGATTAAATATCATCTACCCAGATTTTTTTATTCCTGACTCCTGGTTTTGCCCCAGTTTTAAATTTGTTTACTGTTTGTTTTTATTAAGATACCAGCTCATCGAAATTCCTGGTTATGCCGTTGTTTTGCATTTATTGAGGATTGCAAAGAGTTGTTAAGTAAATATTAACCAGTAAACCTATCTAAGGATCAAGGGGTCTAAAGATAGGTTTTACTATATTTCACGTATTTATCAGCCTTGCGGGGATCAATATGTCATGAAACTTTAACATAGCGATCTCAGCTAGTCCATCACTGTCAAGGTTTGATGACATTAAGGGAGGAGGTAGGGGCGCAGGCCTTGCGCCCAATCAGGATGAAGAAAGAAATTTTTTCCCTGTTCCCTGTTCCCTCCAACTTACAAAAAACTTTGAATCACTGACATTTTCTGAATCAGCCATTTGCCTTCTTTGCGAACCAAATCATAACGAACCCGCAAGTTTTCATTAGAAGACTTTTTCTGCTGACTATTTTGATAAAACTTAGTAACTTCTTGTACCTTAGCGTCTACAGATACATAATTTTGATCTGTACCTTTTTTAGAGAAAGCGACTACTTCTACATTATGCTTGTATTGGCGATAGCGGTTATCTTCTTGTTCTTGTTGGGCTACTGACTGCCATTGGGATAAAACTGGACCTGTTAAAATTTCCTTTAAACCATCAATGTCATGATTTTGCCCTAAAGCTGAGGTTTTGGCAGATAACCAAGTTTCAATTACTTCCTTTGCTGTCTCCTTGGTCAGTTCTTCGTTATTGGTGGCTTCAGGTTCGCTGTTGGGGTCAGGAATGTTGATGGGTGGTTGATTGAGTTGTATTGCTAACTGTTCTCCCTTTAATGATGGACTGGGAAAGAAGATATTTTTGACTAAGCCAAAAGTTGTTGATACTAATAACGAAAAAATTAATACTCCTCCCAATGAGAAGAAAACTAGCCAAACTAAGCGCGTTTTGGGATCTAGACTACTGAGAAAATTAGTTTGAGACTGGATGAATCCCCGAGGAAGGTTATTAGCAGTAGGTTTACGTCTTCTGCGTTTGGGGGGCTGGTGGCTTGTCGCTGCGGTCGGATGATCATTAACGGGATGTGTTCTTCTGTTTGGGTTAGCTGCTGTTAAGGGTATTTGTGATAGTTGATTTCCCGCATTTCCATCTGTTGATGAATGATTCCATCTCGGTATAGAACCCTGGGAAGATTCAGGTTGAAGTCGAGGACGGGTTTTTGGTAACTGAGGATTGAGCGGTTGATAATATTGTGGTGTTTGTGTGGTGTTATTATGGTGATTGGAATGATGAATATCTGGCTGGGGAAAGGATTGATGGTTAATTACTGCCCATTCATTGGTGATTTGGGCATCGTTGGGTAAAGATTCTAGATAAGCTTGTACCTGTCTATCGGCAAAGTATTCTTTTAACGAGGCTTGCTGTTTTGCCAAATCTCGAAAGTGGGGAAATACTTCTTGCTGTAACCATTGTTCACTGTATAAGCATAGTCCGGGTAATAGGTCTGGTGAGTCTTGGGATTTTTCGCGAATAAAAGCTAAGGCTTCATATTCTTGACTTAGTTCTAAAACGCGGGTGGCTTCTTCCGTTTGTCCCATGAGTAAAGCACAAAGGGATTGTTCTAAATGTACGTCTTGGCGTTTGCCTAATTGCATTAATAGTTGCTTGGCTTGACGAATTAATGCCGGTTGGCGTTGGGCAAAACCTCTGGCGATTAAGGAATATACTGCTAAATATGTGGCCACGGCTGAGGGTCGTTTACTTTCTAATTCAAAGAGCTTATGCTGTTCTGAAACTGTTAAATAATGGCGAATTTGTTGAATAAATCGTAAGAAGTCATCTATGTTGAGTCCTGATTGATCGTTGCTTGTGCCATCGATGCCGCCACGATCTTCTAAAATACTTTGTAATAATTCTAATCCTTGCCGACGTTTGGGAAGCTGTGTTTGTGGTAGTGCTAATAGTTCCAAGATGCGGTAGGGACGCAGTTTGTAAAGATCAGCAGTCATTTCGGCGCGGACGCTGGGAAATATGCCTTCCCGTGCTAATAATTCCTCACCAGTTTCTAAAGATATGGCGGCATTTTCATAGTGACCTTGCTGCCATTCTTCCCGTCCTAGTTCGAGGCAAGCTAGGGAGACGGTGAGGATAATATCTGGGAGGTCTGGGTTTTCAAGAGTTTCTGTTTGGGTGGCATGATGACCTGTTTTGAGACTAATTGGACTGGGTTTATTAACTAGGTACGGGCGACCGAGTTTTAATACTAATTCATATTCTCCTAGTTCTTGGAGTATTAACAAAGAACCAACAAATCGCTCTGGGGTGATTTCGATGCTAAGACTTTGAGCATCTTGGTCTTTGGGGTTGGTATCTACTAGGTTTTCCTGTGAAACTGTGTCAGCATTTTTGTTAGGAGTATAAACGTGAGCTAGATAAAGCTGATCGTAGGCTTTACGCTTGTCGGTATTTAATAAAACCATATAAGCTTCTTCAATCAGCTTCTTGCGAGAAGATATAGAGGTAGTCGAATATTCCCGTCGGGGCAATTGGACAATGCGATCGCTGTATGCCTGTCGCAATTGTTCCTCATTTGCCGCCAACGGTAATCCTAGAATTCGGTAATAATCGAGCGGAATTCGCACAGCTTACGTCCCCTGCACTGTGTTCTCGTAGCGTCTCGTAAAAATTAACATAATCTACCTGGAACGTTCCAGGCTTCTAAAACCGTCTCATAATTATAAGACCTCGGTGGTCTGGTTAGTACGGCTTGCTTGATTACTCTTGCAAGCCTTGTTCCTTTAGGGCTGGGTTAGTGGCAGCCTGATTAATACCGTGTTAACCTAGTACAATAAGTGTATATAGTAACAGATATCTTATTTTTTGCCGTTAATTTTTTTATATCTTCAGTTTAAGGTAACTGCATCAGGAGTTCGGAGTTCGGAGTTCGGAGTCAGGAATATATTAATTATTGCCTATTACCCATTAACCATTACCCATTACCTGAATCTTTAAACAATCCATTCCGAAGCCCGTTCACCTAAGTCGAGAGGTATGCTAACTGCTTTACCAAGACGAGGACGCTCTTTAGTTTCTAGAATAAAAGTTTGTACTTGTTGTATTCCGCCTAAAGCATTAAGATAATTGGCAATGCTATCCAGATGATCTTGATAATCTGTTTCGCTCATAGGGAAAGAAACTTGTCCAAAGTATTTCCACATGATTTGTAGAAATATTTTGCCTTGGGTGCGGCGAAACTGGACATCATAAGGTTGTCCCCATTTATCAATCAACAGTTGGCGTAATTCCTTTCCGGTCATAGTAATTTTAGATTTTGGATTTTGGATTTTGGAAATTAGACAATTATTTCTCCCTGCCCCTGGCCTGTTCCCTATTCCCTGTTCCCTGCGCCCTTAGCTTATTTAGATTTTACATTTAGTTATGATATTAAGTTCCGTGACTCCAGTATGATAGAGATATAAAGAAATGTAATGCTAACGGAACAGATGCTCACTATGTCTTGCAACTAAGAATTATGGCATCGCTGTGAGCGTTATGATTTCAATTCAGATGAGAGTGGCTATTGTGCTGGTACTCTTGTCAAAATGATTAATAAATTACACAAACAGCGCGGAGATTATGGCTCAATTTTCAGAAATCACAGACGTTCCCGATATGGGTCGTCGTCAGTTTATGAACCTGCTCACTTTTGGGACTGTTACCGGAGTGGCATTGGGTGTATTGTACCCTGTTGTTAACTACCTTATACCACCTTCTAGCGGTAGTGCTGGTGGCGGTACAGTAGCCAAGAATGAATTGGGTAATGATGTTAGTGTTAGTCAATTTCTAGACAGCCATAATGTGGGCGGTCGCAGTTTGGTACAAGGACTCAAAGGAGATCCTACCTATATTGTAGTGGAAAGTAAAGAAGCGATCGCTGACTACGGGATTAATGCTATTTGTACCCACTTAGGTTGTGTTGTACCTTGGAACGTGGCTGAGAATAAGTTTAAATGCCCTTGTCATGGTTCACAATATGACGCTACTGGTAAAGTAATTCGTGGTCCTGCACCAAAATCCTTACCACTAGCCCATGCCAAAGTAGAAGACGACAAAATTCTGCTCACACCTTGGACAGAAACCGATTTCCGCACCGGCGATGCCGCTTGGTGGGCTTAAATAGTTAGTCTCAAGTCAAAAATCTAGAGCTTTGAATCAACTCTTGACAACTGACAACTGACAACTGACAACTGACAACTGACCACTGACAAATGACTTTATAGAGATGAGAAATGCCCTTACACCTGCGAAATTAACTCGCACTGCTAAAGCAATGGTTAAGACATTGCTAATAGCGATCGCTACTGTTACCTTTTTCTTCACTAGCGATATAGCCGTCCCACAAACTGCCGCCGCCTATCCCTTTTGGGCGCAACAAACCGCTCCTGCAACCCCCCGCGAAGCCACAGGGCGAATTGTTTGCGCTAACTGTCACCTAGCTGCTAAACCCACAGAAATAGAAATTCCTCAATCTGTGCTTCCTGACACTGTATTTAAAGCCGTTGTCAAAATCCCTTACGATACCACCGTCCAACAAGTTGGCGCTGATGGTTCTAAGGTTGGCTTAAATGTCGGTGCTGTATTAATGTTGCCCGAAGGCTTCAAGATTGCCCCAGAAGATCGCATTCCTGAAGAAATGAAAGAAGAAGTGGGTGACATGACATTCACCCCTTACAACGACAGTACAGATAATGTTGTGATTGTTGGTCCATTACCCGGTGAAGAATATCAAGAAATCGTCTTCCCGATTCTTTCTCCTAACCCCGCCACAGACAAAAAAATCCACTTTGGCAAATACTCTGTTCATGTAGGCGGTAATCGCGGACGTGGGCAAGTTTACCCCACAGGTGAGAAGAGCAATAATAACCTATTCAACGCTTCTGCCGCCGGTACGATTAGCAAAATTGCTCAAACAGAAGATGAAGACGGTAACGTTAAAAATCTGATTAGCATCACAACCGCAACTGGTGATGTTTTTACCGATACAGTTCCCGTTGGACCTGAATTAATTGTGACTGAAGGACAAGCCGTTGCCATTGGTGATGCTTTAACCAACAACCCCAATGTTGGTGGTTTTGGTCAAAGAGATGCAGAAATTGTTTTGCAAGACTCTTCTAGAGTTACATGGTTAGTTGCTTTTATCTGTTTAGTGATGATGGCACAAATCATGCTAGTTCTCAAGAAGAAACAAGTAGAAAAAGTCCAAGCTGCGGAAATGAATTTCTAAATCATAACTATGATTGGTGTGATTTATTTGATTTAGATAATTCATAAATCGGAAAAAATCACTGTTCAGAATGATTACAAATTCTTGGCTATATCATTGGTTATTTGACAGGCTTTTTGCCTGTCTTTTTTCTTATCATGGGCAATAAGTTTACCAAAAAATCAACCTCAAGAGACATACCAGGCACAGAGGTCCGGGAGAAATGGGGGTTTAGGGAGAGATATTTTGCGTAAGTCCTGCTAATCAAATAACACATTTATTTACTATGTTATCAGTCAAAGATGCAGAAACGATTATTTTCAATCATGTTCAACCTTTAAATCAAGAACATGATCTGGAGATTGTGGATTTATTAACAGCATTTCACCGAATTTTAGCAACTCCTGTAATTAGTTCTTTAGATTTTCCTCATTGGGATAATTCCGCAATGGATGGTTTTGCTGTACGTTATGAAGATGTACAAAATTCAAATGCTGAAAATCCCACAATTTTGGAAATTGTCGAAGAGATTCCCGCAGGATATCAACCTCAAAATACTATTAAAAAAGGACAAGCAGCAAGGATTTTCACTGGTGCAATCATACCAAAAGGTGCAGATACTATAGTTATGCAGGAAAAAACTAAATTGCAGGAAAACCAAGTTTTTATTTTTGCTACACCGCAACCCCAAGAATTTATTAGACACCAAGGAGACTTTTACCAAGCCGGAAAAGAACTTTTACCAGCAGGAATTCCCCTGAATGCAGCAGAAATTGCTATTTTAGCCGCAGCACAATTATCTACAATCAGTGTTTTCCGTCGTCCACGAGTGGCAATTTTTTCTAGTGGTGACGAATTGGTAACACCAGAACAAACCCTAAAACCTGGACAAATAGTAGATTCTAACCAATATGCTTTAGCCGCTTTAGTAAAGGAATCAGGTGCAGAAGTGTTAATGTTAGGAATTGTTAAAGATAATCCAACTGCATTAACAGAGACTATCAATTATGCAATTAATAATAGTGATATAGTTCTTTCTTCTGGTGGAGTTTCCGTAGGTGATTATGATTATATTGCTAATATATTAGCATATTTGGGGGCAGAAATTCATTTTCGCGCTGTGCAAATGCGTCCAGGAAAACCCTTAACATTTGCTACATTTCCCAATTCTCTTTATTTTGGTTTACCAGGAAATCCCGTTTCTGCATTAGTAACATTTTGGAGATTTGTAGAACCGACAATTAAAAAATTTTCAGGAATTAATCCAGGTTGGGAAGCGAAATTTTTAAAAGTAAAATCCCATTCCGAATTAAAATCTAACGGAAAAATGGAAACTTATATTTGGGGTAAATTAAATTTAAATGATGGTATTTATGAATTTCAGCAAACAAGTGGTAATTTAAATTCTGGGAACTTAATTAACCTATCCCAAACTAATGCTTTAGCCATTTTACCAGTCGGAAAAACCCTAATTTCACCAGGAGAAGAAACCTTAGTTTTGCGAATAGGATAAAATAAAATGAACTCTCTGCAACTCTGCGCCTCTGCGTGCAAAAATAGATTACTTTCATAAGTCTAGCTATATTTTGTTGGGTTTCACTTCGTTCTACCCAACCTACAATTATCTTAGGTATTAGTAAATTGTCTTTTATCAAGCAGAGGAGAATCTATATCTAAAAGCCAATTTTCATCAACAAATTCCAGATTTTCATTATAGATAAGAACTAACTCACCTATATTTTGAATAGTTGGAGATCCGAATGGGTAAGATTTATCATCAGGTAACGCTGCAGCATATATAGCAGCAGCAGCAGGATAATCAGTACCAATAAGAGAAAATTTGAGTTTTACAAACCGATTATCTTGCGTAACACCCACAAAACTGCTGACTAATTCTGTTTCTATGGTGTGAGGTAACCTAATTGAGTCATAATATTCATCCTGTTCATCCCAATAACCATTGACTGTATAACAGCATTGTTCAAGATGTTTTTGAACAAGAGAATTAGGATCTAAACTTTCTAATATCTCAGTTAAACCTTGCCAGATTTTGTGATTTTTCAATTGAAGTGTAGTCATAATCTATTCTAGCAGAAGTGTTGTGTTACAAAACCAGGAAAATGTAATATACCATTAACATATTTGGCGTGAAACCGTCTATCACCACCGTTACCTAACACTTTAGATTTTAAATTATATCCTTTTTCTTGAGAATCAACAAGCCCAATACTACCCTGTGGGTGTACTAACCCTTTCGCAATTGCCTTTAAATGCTTTCCTTTACCATCATATCTTATACCTAATTTTATTTGTTCGTCGCTAATAGGACTTACGCAAGTGTCACACTACAAAT
>NZ_AP018316.1:1652006-1742220 GCF_002368115.1 Dolichospermum compactum NIES-806
ATTTTTAGTGTGACACTTGCGTAAGTCCTATATTATTGTTGTATGCAATTACTTGGTTAATTTAACTAAATATTGGCTTAAATTTTCTAATAATCTTTGATGTCTTTCCGTTGAAATTGCCCCAATTGAACCAATTATACTGTTACGATAAATAACGGTTAAAAAACTTAATCGAATAACAGATTGACTAACTAAACCACTGAATTGAAAATCTTCATCTTCTGGTGAAATTATTTCATCAAAATTAGCAATATATTGTTTTAATTGGGTAATAATACCACAAACTAAAAAGTCTTGATATTTTGGCATTTCTTTTAAAATCAGCGCAGGACGATTTTTTATTCCTCCATTTGCTTGGGGAATAGGAGTTAATACAATATCACATTCTTTCATAATTCTTGTTATATTCTTTAATTAATTCTAGGGTATATTCTGGTTCATCATCTCCATAACATAGATTCAAATTTTTCAAAGAAAAATATTCCCAATCGTCTTGATTTTCCGTATCATTATCTACAATAATAGGTGTAATTAACACTTTTGTTCCTTCGGGAATAGACAAGGAATCAATTAATTCTATTTTCCCATTTTTAACAACTGCTAACTGTGGTGATATCATGGTTATATTTACTATTTTTCTCTATTTTAGCATCTTTAACATTAACAATAAAATAAAAAAAGGGTAATCCCAGAAAAACCAGAATTACCCTCTTAAAAAGTTTAGGAAAAATTACGCAAAAGCAGCCATTTTCACATCGTTATTACCAAGAATTTCTTGTAATTCCTCAGCGTCCACGGTTTCCTTTTCAATCAGCATTTGAGCAATTTCATCTAATACCTTGCGGTTACTGACTAATACTTCTTTAGCTCGAATATAAGCAGTATCAACCAAATTACGAACTTCTTCGTCAATAGCAGCAGCAGTTTCCTCCGAGAAATCACGCTCAGACATAATATCTCGACCCAGGAACATATTTCCCTGTTGACGGCCAAGGGCTACTGGACCCAAGCGATCGCTCATCCCAAACCGAGTTATCATTTGTTTAGCTACTCTAGCCACTTGCTGTAAATCATTAGAAGCACCAGTGGTAACTTCCTCTTCACCAAAGATAATTTCTTCAGCTAAACGACCACCTAAAGCCACAGCCATTTGATTTTCCAAATAAGCACGGCTATATAAACCGGTGTCCATACGGTCTTCGCTAGGAGTAAACCAAGTTAAACCACCCGCTTGACCACGAGGAATAATGCTAATCTTTTGTACAGGGTCATAATCAGGCATTAAAGCCCCAACTAAAGCGTGACCTGCTTCATGGTATGCAACCAAAGTTTTGCGCTTTTCGCTCATTACCCGGTCTTTCTTTTCTGGACCTGCTAATACACGGTCAATTGCATCATTAATTTCATCCATCGAAATTTCAGTTAAATTGCGACGGGCGGCTAAAATTGCGGCTTCATTCAACAAGTTAGATAAATCTGCACCGGTAAAACCAGGAGTCCGACGGGCGATTTTATCCAAATCTACATCTTTAGATAAAGTTTTACCACGAGCGTGAACTCGGAGAATTTCACTTCTACCAGCGTAGTCGGGACGGTCTACTACAACTTGACGGTCAAAACGACCTGGGCGTAATAAAGCAGCATCTAATACATCAGGACGGTTGGTAGCAGCAATAATAATAATACCAGTGTTACCTTCAAAACCATCCATTTCCGTTAGTAACTGGTTGAGGGTTTGTTCCCGTTCGTCGTTACCACCACCTAAACCAGCGCCCCGTTGACGACCTACTGCGTCAATTTCATCAATAAAGACGATACAAGGAGCATTGGTTTTCGCTTGTTCAAATAAATCGCGGACACGGGAAGCACCCACACCAACGAACATTTCCACAAATTCAGAACCGGAAATTGAGAAGAAAGGAACACCTGCTTCTCCAGCAACAGCCCGCGCGAGGAGGGTTTTACCTGTACCAGGAGGTCCAACTAAAAGTACACCTTTAGGAATTTTTGCACCAATGGCGGTAAAGCGATCGGCATTCTTTAAAAAGTCTACAACTTCATTTAGTTCTAATTTGGCTTGGTCAATACCCGCAACATCACCAAAGGTAACTTGAGTTTGGGGTTCCATTTGCACTCTGGCTTTAGATTTACCAAAGTTCATAGCTTGGCTACCTGGACCACCTTGAGCGCGACGGAGGAGGAAAAATAAACCAACTAGCAACAATACAGGGAAGAATAAGCTGCTAAGAGCCTTAAACCAGAATCCTTCGTCTGCTTGAGGTAATACGGCAATATCAACACCTTTAGTTGTCAGAGTATTGATTAAATCTGGGTCATTAACTAAGGTAACAATCTTTTTATTAGGGTCATATTTAGGTGTCACCAAGGCTGTAGACCGGTCGGAACTCAAACTGACTCTCTCAACTCTGCCTTTTTCAACTTCTTGGATAAATTGGCTGTAGCGCCATGTTTCTCGGCTTTGAGGTTGTTTGTCAAACAATGCCGTTCCTAACGCAATAACAACTATAAAAAGGAGCGCGTACAGCCCCGTATTTCGCCATCTTTTATTATTCACCGATGTTGATTCTCCTGTACTTGTTTGCTGCTTATACCTAGCTTCTCTAAGGAAGAGGACATTATGATAATTATGTTAACTTATCTTAATATATCTTAAAATAATCCTCCTGTCATGATCAAAATAATCTCCTCTACCCTACAGGTCTAAAAGATGAGGATAGTAGGATTTCTATTGTAACGATTCTTCGCAAGCCCTGCACCCCTACCTCCTGACTCCTGAATTATTGTTGCAGCAATTTCCAACATTGTTGGGCGATCGCCCAATCTTCTTGAGTTTCTATGACTAAGACTCGCACTGTGGAATCAGAGGTGGCAATATCAATGTCAATGGGTTTTTGGTGATTTTTAGCTGAATCAATTTTCAGTCCTAAAAATCCCCAGGCTTCACAAGCAGCTTGACGGATTGCTGGGGAGTTTTCGCCGACTCCAGCGGTAAAAACTAAAACATCTAAACCTTGTAAACTAGCCAGCATTGTCCCGATACCAGCCCGGAGGCGGTGTACGTATATATCCCAAGCGAGTTGAGCGCGTTGATTACCTTGATCTTTGGCGGCTATCACTGCTCTTAAATCACTAGATACTCCAGAAATGCCTTTTAATCCTGAAGATTTATTTAGCACATTATCTAATTTTTGGCTAGAGTAATTATACTTTTGCAATAAATAAATCAAAATCCCTGGATCAATTGACCCACTGCGGCTACCCATCATTAAACCATCTAGGGGAGTAAATCCCATTGTTGTGTCAATACTACAACCATTTTTGATGGCGGCTAAAGAACAACCATTGCCTAAATGACAGGTAATTATCCGCAGAGATTGTAGATCTTGACCAAGAATTTCCGCTGCTCGCTTGGCACAATACTGATGACTAATGCCATGAAATCCGTAACGACGGATACCAGCTTCTACTAAGTTATAGGGGATAGGATAGATGGCTGCGGCTTCGGGTAAAGTGCGGTGAAATCCGGTATCAAAAACTGCGATTTGGGGGATATTTCCTAGACTATTTTCAATGGCTTCAATGCCAGATAAGGCGGCTGGATTATGGGCTGGGGCTAGATTACATAAGTGAGCGATCGCCTGTTTAACTTTTTCCGTAATTATTACAGCCTCTTGGTAATCTTGTCCACCATGTACCACTCGATGTCCTACCACATCTATGGCTGCTAAATCATCAATTACCTTGGTTTCGCCATTTGTAAGAGTAGATAATAAATGAGTAAATTGCACCTGTCGGGAATCACCAGCAATAGTTTCTTGTAGTTTTGCACCTGTAGCGGTTTTAACTGTAATTTCTGCCTGATTTTGGTTTTCAGTCCAATTTATTTTTCCTTCCCAAAGAGGTTGGGGGGCTAAATTAGGAATTGGGGATGTCATGTCATACAGACAACTTTTTTGGCTGCTAGAACCGGCATTGAGGATGAGTATTTTCATAAATTCAAATTTCACCTACTATGAATTAACCGCAGATTTGCCCACTTTAGAAACAGAATTATCATTCCGAGTTAGGGCTAAAGAATCATCTTGAGAAGTGGCTGCAGGTACAACAGTCCAAGCAGTAGCTAGTAGTGCGATCGCTAGTTTATGGGATTTAGTCGCTTTATCCTTGATAATGCAGAAACTTGCAGTTGGTAGTCGCAGTTACAGTAACCGGGGATCATCAGGTGTTAGCTTTACTGATGTAATGTAAAATTGTGGAGCAAATAAGCTCCTCAGCAGTTATGGCTCAGATATTAGATCCTCTACCACCGGAGCATTCGGGGAAAATTCTCTGCTGCTACGTCAATGCCACAAGTAAAATCCAGGTGGCGCGTATCTCCAATATTCCTAACTGGTACTTTGAAAGGGTTGTTTTCCCAGGACAAAGGCTGGTGTTTGAAGTGCCTCCAGAAGCACAAATGGAAGTTCATACTGGGATGATGGCAAGTGCGATTATATCAGATACAATTCCGTGCGATCGCCTGATCATCCATGAACCTAGCTATGATGAGAGACAAGACAACTTATCTCCAGAAATAAATTCTAGTAGTAGTCATCCGACTAATTCGGAAATTAATAAAAAAATTGTAGATACGACAAAATCTTTACAGACCGTTAAATTGGCATCTATTGATTAAAAACACAATGTTGCTAAATATGAAGGTTGCTGAATTCAGCAGCCTTTTTTATGTGGGATTGGCTGATAGGGTAATATCAGCCATACAAATTTTTCCCAAGGCTGAGGAGTCAGGATTTATCACATATTACCTGTTACCTATTCTCTCCATTTTGGTAATCAGTCCATTATTCAGCAGTCAGGGTTAAAATGCAACCACTGACAACTGACAGCCCACAACTAACTAATGAATATTCATTAGGCTGTAGCTTCTACTTCGGCATCTTCTGTGGATTCTAAATCTACTTGCCGCAGTCGAATATGTTTTTTCCCTAAAGTAATGACAAACTCATCCCCAGGCTGAAGATTCATTTGTTTGGTGTAAGCTGCACCGATTAATAAATTGCCATTTTGTTGGACACTAATTCTATAGCTGGCACTGCGACCACCACGTCCATTGGCACTGGGTGAACTATCCAACTGAATGCCTTCAGCATCAATTAGGGCATTCAAGAATTTCATCATATTGACGCGCTCTATACCATTTTTGGTAACAGTATAGTAGCCACACTGTTTAGCTTTGTCGTCTTTGCTGATGGCTTCTAGCTCTTTAACTTTTTTGAGCAGTTCTTCGCCGACGAGGGGTTCAATTTTTTTCTGTTTAGGCATCAACTTAGGTCGAAAATGAATTTTTGAAGTTGTCAAGTGGATTTTATTTTAGCTGACATTGAACTAATAGGAACATAATCCTTTAATTTTTGGATCAGCCTAGCCAAGTATATTACACTCATAGACAAAATTGTTGCACTATTATCAATTTTGTTAAAAAATTATAGGAAATATAATTACGATGATGCTGATAGCTACTATAGATATAGCAATCCTCAAGAAGATATGAATTTATTCATGTAGGCAGAGAGCGGGGAACAGGAGAAAATAGCCCTTAGATGTGTGATAAATTTTTTTAAGGATCAAATGGGAGTCTGATGTAGTATTCTTATTTGATTTGCAAAATTGTCAAATCGGGTAGGAATGAGGAAAGAGAGATTGGGAAAATAAAATTCATGATAACTGCTATATGAAACTAACGACAAGAGGACACTATAGTGTGAAAGCATTGCTAGATTTGAGTTTACGTCCAAAATATGGACCTGAATCTGTCAGAGCGATCGCCAAACGCCAAGATATTCCCGCGCCCTACCTAGAAAAACTACTCATAGAAATGCGTCGAGCCGGATTAGTTACATCAATTCGTGGTAGCGATGGTGGATACAAACTAGCCAAAAAACCGGCACTTATATCTATCGGTCAAATTTTAGAAGCAGTTGGTGAAAACATCACTAATTTACCCTTAAATAATCCCACACCTACTCAAACAGCAGATTGGGTAACATCCAGTCTTTGGAACAGACTCAACCAAAAGCTAAAAGAAGCCCTGTACAATATTACCCTGGCAGACCTTTATTATGATGCCCGTAGTTGGCAAGCATCTCAAGGAGAAGAAGCCAATTTTGTAGTTTAGTAGGGGCGGGGTTTCCCCACCCAAGATTCAGGAAAAAGAAAGGAAAATCAAGAAAAATAAACAATCAAGAATAAATGACATCTGCTGTTTTGGTTTTCGCTGCCTTATTAGATTACTTAATAGGAGATCCTTGGGGTTGGCCTCATCCCGTGCGAGTCATGGGATGGGTAATTTCTCGCTTGAGTAAACTCGCCCTTCAATATTGTCAAAATCCTCTTTCTCAACGTCTTGCCGGCATTTTCTTAGGGATAATTGTCATAATTGGTAGTGGTTTGGTGGGTTGGACAATAGTTCAAGCTGCCAAATGGGTACATCCATTGTTAGGAATAGCCGTAGAAAGTATTGTTCTAGCTAGTTGTTTTGCTTTCAAAAGTTTACGAAATGCGGCAATAGACGTTCTCCAACCTTTAAAAAATGGAGAATTAGAATCAGCGCGACAGATTTTAAGTAATTATGTGGGGAGAGATACAACCAATCTTTCTGCACCGGAAATTCTCAGAGCAATCTTAGAAACAGTCACAGAAAACGCCACCGATGGCGTAATGGCTCCTCTTTTTTATACTATTATTGGTGCATTCATCCCCATCATTGGCGCTGCCCCTTTGGCTTTAGCATATAAAGCTAGTAGCACCTTAGATTCAATGGTCGGTTACAAGGAAGTACCTTATACTTATCTTGGTTGGTTTAGTGCGCGATGGGAAGATGGTTTAACTTGGTTGCCTTGTCGGTTAACAGTGATAACTTTATCATTATTATCCTTGAAACCTGTAAAAGTTTGGCGAATTTGTCGCCGCGATGCCATCAAAGATCCCAGTCCCAATTCTGGTTGGAGTGAATGCGCTTATGCTGCAGTTTTAGGTGTGCAAATGGGAGGAATTAATTGGTATCGTGGAGTAGCTAAAGAGAAACCACTTTTAGGAGATCCTATTTATCCCATTACGCCAGATTCCATTGATCAAGCTTTACAATTAACCCGATATGCGTTTTTACTATGGTTAGGACTAGCAATATTTTTAATACCTTAGTTATCCTGTTGATATCCTTATCTCCTTATCTCGTTCCCAGTCTCTGACTGGTAATGCTATCACATAGGCTCTGCTTCTACTGTTATAGCGGTATGCACTTGCATGAGATACATCATAGCCCCGTCATCGCTTGTGGGGAGGGGGTTGGGGTTCTTGTATCTCACTCAATCGAGAACCGCTATATTAAAGGTGTTGTTGAAGGCAGAGCCTTTTAGTATTCATTCCCACACAGAGTATGGGAACGAGAAAATCATCAATTACCAATTACCAATTACCAATTACCAATATTATGTCTACTAAAGTAGTTGAAATTCTCTCATCAGAAGAACTGCGTCGGACATTAACTCGTATGGCTTCTCAGATTATAGAAAGAACACGAGATTTATCTCAATTGTTACTTCTGGGTATTCATACGAGAGGAGTACCATTAGCTTATTCATTAGCTCTTCAAATAGAAATTCTCGAAGATTTCAGCGTTTCTGTAGGCTCTTTGGATATTACATTTTATCGTGATGATCTTGATAAGATCGGGTTAAGAACTCCAGAAAAAACCGATATTCCCTTTGATTTGACCGGAAAAACAGTGGTACTCGTAGATGATGTCATATTTAAAGGTAGAACTATTCGTGCTGCTTTAAATGCCGTAAATGAATATGGTAGACCAGAAGTAATTCGTTTAGCTGTATTAGTAGATAGAGGCCATCGAGAAGTACCAATTCATCCAGATTTTGTTGGTAAAAAGTTACCCACAGCGAAAGAGGAAATTGTCAAAGTTTATCTACAAGATAGTGATGGACGAGATGGCGTGGAATTAATTAGTAACTGAAATTAACTTTTTTAGACAAATAAGCTCCACAATTATCTATCCTCTTTTTACCCATATTAATTCTAAAAATACTACCACCTACTATGATGATT
This sequence comes from Dolichospermum compactum NIES-806, assembly GCF_002368115.1. Lineage (NCBI taxonomy): Bacteria > Bacillati > Cyanobacteriota > Cyanophyceae > Nostocales > Aphanizomenonaceae > Dolichospermum > Dolichospermum compactum. The sequence goes on from NZ_AP018316.1 coordinate 1,660,146, forward strand.
CGATTGCAAAAATTTAAACAACTGTTTTGTTTAGCATTACTAGGCTTATTTACTAGCTGGATTGTTAGTTGTAGCACAAGCAATGTTAATAATAATCCCAAACCTGCGGCTGCTGGGGTTGCCACCATTGAGTTTTGGACAATGCAACTCCAACCGCAATTTACCGACTATTTCCAAGGTCTGATTCAGACATTTGAATCACAAAACCCAAGTATCAAAGTTAAATGGGTAGACGTACCTTGGTCAGCGATGGAGAACAAGATTCTAACAGCAGTCTCAGCAAAAACGCCACCAGATGTTGTTAACCTTAATCCTGACTTTGCTTCCCAATTAGCAGGTAAAAATGCTTGGTTAGATTTAGATGCTAAAGTTCCTAGTCAAGTCCGTTCTACCTATTTACCAAATATCTGGCAAGCAAGTAGCCTCAATGGTAAGAGTTTTGGGATTCCTTGGTATCTCACCACGCGACTAACTATTTATAACACCGATTTGTTAAAACAAGGGGGTATGACAAAACCTCCTGCCACTTACGCAGAATTAGGGCAAGCGGCACAACAAATTAAGGATAAAACTGGTAAGTATGCAATATTTGCTACTTTTGTCCCTCAGGACTCCGGTGAGGTGCTGGAATCTTTGGTACAAATGGGTGTTACCCTTGTTAATGCTGAAGGTAAGGCCGGTTTTAATACCCCGCAAGGAAAAGCTGCTTTTCAATATTGGGTAGATTTGTATAAAAAAGGTTTGTTGCCCAAGGAGTCTTTAACTCAAGGACATCGTCATGCTATAGATTTATACCAGTCTGGAGAAACTGCTTTTTTAGCTTCTGGTCCTGAATTTCTGAAAACTATTGCCAATAATGCTCCCAAGGTTGCCCAAGCTTCGGCAATTGCGCCACAAATTACGGGTGATACGGGTAAGAAAAATGTTGCCGTGATGAATATAGTTATTCCTCGTGATAGTAAATATCCTGATGAAGCTGTTAAATTTGCTTTATTTGTTACAAATGATGAAAACCAATTAGCCTTTGCTAAAGCTGCTAAAGTCCTACCTTCGACAATTAAGGCTTTGTCGGATACTTACTTTAAGGAAGTTCCTGCTAATGCTACGACAGCGGAAAAGGGGCGGGTAATTAGTGCGACACAATTAAAACAGGCTGAGGTATTAACCCCCAAACTCAAAGATTCTAAACTTTTGCAAAAGGTAATTTACGAAAATTTACAAGCAGCAATGTTAGGACAAAAAACAGTAGATAAAGCTGTGGAAGATGCTGCACAACAGTGGGATAATCGGTAATTGGTAATTGTCTGATATGGCTAACGCCACGCTTCGCTATCAGACAAATAAAATCAAAAAATAGGATGATGAAGATATTTATGGTCAAGAGTTTCATAGGTTAAATTTTGGTGAAGCTGTTAGTGCTGACTTATTAAGTGATTACAAAGTAATGGTATTAGCAGTAGATAAAAATTTTGTTAATGCAACTTTTCAACAACAAATTTCTGATGGAAAGTATGTATTAAATTTAGATGATAAAGCTAAAATTATTGGTTGTTGGAATGGTTTAGCAAAACGTATTCTTAATGATGAAGAAGGAGACGATACAGAAGATAAAACCCCAATGAAACGGGCAGTTGCGTTTTGTCGCACTATTGAAGATTCAGAAAAAATTGTAAAATTATTTGCTAAGAATATCAATGATTATCAAAAATTAAACCCCGAAGATGAAACAGTTTTACAATGTGAATTACAGCACGTTGACGGTAAACAGAACGCTTTACAAAGAAATGAAAGGTTAGAATGGTTAAAAGCTGAACCCCTTCATTCCCCCCCTTCACAAGCGGGGGGTTAGGGGGGGTAATATTTGCCGCATTTTATCCAATGCGCGGTGTTTATCGGAAGGGGTAGATGTACCCGCGTTAGATGCGGTGATATTCTTCACACCTCGTAACTCAGTGGTGGATGTGGTACAGTCCGTTGGTAGAGTGATGAGAAAAGCGGAGGGGAAAAAATACGGTTATATCATTTTACCAGTTAGTATTGCGGCAGATATTCCTCCTGAAATTGCTTTAAAGGATAATGAATATAAAGTAGTTTGGCAAGTTTTACAGGCTTTACGTTCTCATGATGAGAGATTTAATGATACTATCAATAAGATAGAATTAAATAAACGTCGTCCTGATAAAATTAGTATTATTGGTATAGGTGGTAAAGAAAAAAGTGATTCTTCTCAAAGTTTAAAAATAGAATCTACCTATAAACAATTAGAATTGAATTTTCCCATTGAAGAATGGCGAGATGCAATTTATGCGAAAATAGTTACTAAATGTGGTAATCGTCGTTATTGGGAAGATTGGGCTAAGGATGTAGCGAGAATTGCTGATACTCATACTTCCCGAATTAAAGCATTATTAGAAAATTCAGAATCGGAAGCGAAAAAAGCATTTGATGAGTTTATCACAGGATTACATCAAAATATTAATCCTAATGTCACTCCAGATGAAGCTATTGAAATGTTATCTCAATATTTAATTACTAAACCTGTTTTTGATGCTTTGTTTGAAGGTTACGAATTTACTAAATATAATCCAGTTTCTCAGACGATGCAAAGAATGTTAGATGTGTTAGAAAGTCAATCTTTGCAGAAGGAAGTCAAGACTTTAGAAAAGTTTTATCAAAGTGTGCGAGAACGCGCTAGTGGGATTGATAATGCGGAAGGAAAACAGAGGATAATTATTGAATTATATGATAAATTTTTCCGTGCAGCTTTTCCCAGGTTGGTTGAAAGATTGGGAATTGTTTATACTCCTGTGGAAGTTGTAGATTTTATTATTAAAAGTGCTGATTTTGCTTTAAAACAAGAGTTTGGTGTGGGTTTAACTGATGAGGGTGTGCATATTTTAGACCCCTTTACAGGGACGGGTACTTTTATGGTGCGGTTGTTGCAAAGTGGGTTAATTAAACCTGAAGATTTACAACGTAAGTTTACCTCTGAATTGCACGCTAATGAGATTGTTTTGTTAGCTTATTATATTGCTGCAATTAATATTGAGGAAAGTTATCATTATTTAACTCAATACCCCCCAACCCCCCTTGTAAAGGGGGGCTTAGATTTCCCCCCCTTATTAAGGGGGGGTCAGGGGGGGTATCAACCTTTTAATGGGATTGTTTTAACTGATACTTTTCAAATGTTTGAAAATGCAGGTTATTTGTTAGAAAGTATCTTTCCTGAAAATAATCAACGGGTTATTAATCAAAAGCAAAGGGATATTACTGTGATTATTGGTAATCCTCCTTCTCTGTACAGGACAAAAAATAGAGAAAAAGCTTGCAAAGGAAACAGAGAAAGGGTTTCATAGAAAGTTACCACACAATCAAAGAAACCCCTATGAACCAGATTAACCTATTACGAGACACACTAAAACCACATTTGGAATGGCATGGAGCGCGTCTAAGCTTTTTAGCGTTATTTTTAATATCTTTATTAAGAGTAAAGACAGTGAACTTGGTAGAATTAGCAACTGGTTTTCGCAACTGTGCTAAAAACGAATCCAATTACAAACGGTTGCAAAGATTTTTCCGAGATTTTGATATAGATTATGCAGTCATAGCGAAAATGATTGTAAAAATCATGAACATTCCCCAGCCTTGGGTGTTAAGTATTGACCGGACTGAATGGCGTTTTGGTCAAATATGGTTAAATATCCTCATGTTGGGAGTAGTACATAATGGTGTCGCTTACCCCCTAGTTTGGCAGATATTGGAGAAGAAAGGTAACTCCAACACGGATGAACGAATGGATTTACTTGACCGATTTGGACAACTGTTCCCAGATGCACAAGTTGACTATATCAGTGCTGACAGAGAATTCGTGGGGGCAGAATGGTTAAGTTATTTACTGCTTGAACCAAATATTCCATTCCGAATCAGGATTCGTCACACTGATTTAATTAGTGATACAGAAAAGACTCTTCCAGGTAGCGTCATTTTTGCTCATCTGGCTGCGGGTGAATCTCAGGTTTTATCTACTCGTCGTTGGGTCTGGGGTCGTTCAGTTTATGTAGCTGGTTTACGTCTTGATGATGGCAAGTTATTAATCGTGATTTCTGATACTTCTCCCCAAACCATAATTGCTGACTATGGCCGTCGTTGGGGGATTGAAACTTTGTTCGGTATGTTTAAAACTCGTGGTTTTTGCTTGGAATCTACACATTTTATTGATTCTAACCGATTGAGTAAGCTCTTAGCTTTACTGTCATTAGCTATGTGTTGGGCTGTCAAGACTGGAGAATGGTTGCATCAACACCAACCTATCAAAATCAAGAAACATGGACGTTTTGCTAAAAGTGTTTTTCGTTACGGTTTAGATTATCTGCGTTCTCTTGTTACTGATTTAGATTTGAAATATGACGACTTTCTTCTCTCTCTCAATTTTTTGTCCTGTACTTAGATCCTCCTTATTCTGCTGGACAAAAATCTGTTAATGATAATGCACAAAATCTTAAATACGAATTATTAGAAAAAAAATTAGAAGAAACTTATGCTTCACAAGGTACGGGAAAAAGGGCGCTATACGATTCTTATATAAAAGCTTTTCGCTGGGCAAGTGATAGAATAAGAGATAAAGGAGTAGTTTGTTTCGTTAGTAATGGTTCATTTATTGACAGTAATGCAATGGATGGCTTGAGAAAATGTTTAGTAGATGAATTCACTAGCATTTATTGTTTTAATCTGCGAGGTAATCAAAGAACTTCTGGAGAACTATCAAGAAAAGAAGGTGGTAAAATTTTTGGTTCAGGAAGTCGTGCTACCATTGCGATTATTTTCTTAATCAAAAATGCTGATAAAAAACCAGAAAATAGATTATTTTATCATGATATTGGTGACTATTTAAGTCGAGAAGAAAAACTAAGCATTATTAAAACTTTGGGTGATATTTCTAGTATAACATGGCAAAAAATAACTCCTAATGAAAATTATGATTGGATTAATCAACGTAATGATGATTTTGAGAGTTTTATTTCATTAGGTGATAAGAATGATAAATCAAGTAAAACTATTTTTAATGTTTGTTGCAATGGCGTAGTAACTAACCGTGATTCTTGGGTTTATAATTTTTCTAAAAATAGTTTATCTGAAAATATACAAAAAACAATTTGCTTTTATAATCAGGAAAGAGAACGTTTTTTTGAAGCAAAGTCAAAAAATTCTAACTTACAAGTCGAAAAATTTATTAGATACGATGCAACTTTTATTACTTGGGATACCAGAAGATTAAAAGGTGGGCTTGAAAAAAATAAAGTCATTAAGTTTGATGCTAATGATTTACGGACAGCTATTTATCGTCCTTTCTGCAAACAACATTTATATTTTAATCATGATCTTATTCATTCTCGTTTTTATCAACCCAATTTTTTCCCTAATCAAGATTTAGAAAACTTAGCAATTTATGTCACTGGAATTGGTGCAAGTAAAGATTTTTCAGCTTTAATAACAGATGTAATTCCTAATTTACATTTACATGATACTGGTCAATCCTTCCCTTTATATACCTACGAAAAACAAAGCGAACTAGGAGAACTATTTGCAACAGCAACCACAGAACAATACACCAAAAAAGAAAACATTCCCGATAGCATCTTCAAAGAATATCAGCAAAAATATCAAGACAAAACCATCAGCAAAGAAGACATATTCTATTACATTTATGGAGTATTACATTCTCCCGAATATAAACAACGCTTTGCGTCAGACCTGAAGAAAATGTTACCACGAATCCCCTTTACAGCCGATTTTTGGACATTCAGTAAAGCGGGAAGAGAATTAGCGTATTATCATCTCAACTATGAAACCATAGAACCTTATGAATTAGAAGAATTTAAAAAAGAATTATATTTAGATAACCAAGATTATCGAGTGGAAAAAATGGTATTTGGTAAGAATAAAAACGGCATAGATAAAACCATCATCATCTATAATAGTAAACTTACCCTATCGCAAATTCCCCTAGAAGCCTACGAATATATAGTAAATGGCAAATCAGCCCTAGAATGGATAATGGAAAGGTATAAAGTCACCAAAGATAAAGATAGTGGCATAATTAATGACCCTAACCATTGGTCAGAAAATCCCCGTTATATAGTAGATTTAGTCAAAAGGATAGTGAGAGTCAGTTTAGAAACTGTGAAGATTGTTAATAGCTTACCAGCCTTGAATGAATGGTAATTTTTGTCAGAATCAGGATAAGCAGGATGATAGGATTTACAGGATGTAATTTTTAAACTTCTGGTTTGATTTTGTATCTTTTTGTCAGAATTGCAAAGAATGTTAAATGTGTTAGAAAGTCAATCTTTGCAGAAGGAAGTGAAGACTTTAGAAAATGCCAATAGTTATGCTAAAAAATGACCAATTAAATACAAAGAACCACATAAAACAACTTGATTATCTGTAGCACTAACAGCACTCTCTAAAGCTGAAAATACATCTTGATATATATGACAAAAATTCAAATCTGGACAAATTGATGTTGCTAATTTAGTTAATTCTGCTAAATTTGCTGAATTGCTGTCGGGGACTGGAACTAAATATAATTTATCTCCTGGTTTGAGAAGTTCCTGAAAAATATCACCATGATCTTTAGTTGCCAGCATTCCCATTACCCAAGTTATATTTTTGATATTGAGAGTATCTACATAATCACGTAAAACTGTGGCTGAGGCTGGGTTGTGTGCGCCGTCAATGAGGAGTTTATGGCTTTTCCATGTTGTCCATTGCATTCTCCCTGGCCACTTGGTTTTAGCCATACCATTAATTATAGCTTCCTCAGAAATTTGCCAATTTTGTTTTTGCAATATTTCCAAAGCTGCTAAAGCTAAAGCTGAATTATGTAATTGAATTTGTCCTGGTAATGGTAAGGGATATTTTATTGTTTCTGGACTTGATATTTTTTGATATTCTGCCCAGTTTTGATGAATTTGATCAGATGGTTTTGGGATAAAAATCGGACATTGTAACTCTATAATCCGCGATTTTACAACATTTTCCGCAGCTTCTGGCAATGAACCCACCACCACAGGACATCCCGGTTTAATAATTCCGGCTTTTTCTCTGGCAATATGGGCTACAGTTGGTCCAAGTTGTTGCCAATGTTCTCGACTAATAGAAGTAATGACTGTTAATAAAGGATGTTCACAGACGTTAGTAGCATCCAAACGCCCACCTAATCCTACTTCAATCACCGCAATATCAACTTGTTGCTGGGCAAAATATAGCCAAGCCGCAGCGGTAATGACTTCAAATTGGGTGGGTGATTCTTCTTCTGGGTTAATAGCTGCTTGAACTTGGAGTATTAATTCACACAATTTGTTACTTTCAATTGGTTGTTCATTAATACAGATTCTTTCTGTCCAATCTATTAAATGGGGCGATGTGTAGCGTCCGGTTTTATAACCAGCCTCAGTAAGTACCGCAGACAGGTAAGCACAAACAGAACCTTTACCGTTAGTTCCAGCTACATGAATAATTGGCACTTGGTGATGGGGATTTCCCAAGGTTGCCAGTAAGTTGACAATCCGAGACAATCCCAAATTCACACCAAAATGCTGAAAGGGTTGAAGCAGGGAATCTACGTTCATGAGAATCGGTAATCGGTAATTGGTAATTGGTAATTTCTTCCCTGTTTCCTGTTCCCCGTTCCCTAAATTACACTTCTTTGCTCAAAAAGTTTTGTATTTGTCTAAGGGCAGCAGCGCCGATATTGAAAACAGCCCAACCAGCAGCGATCGCTACAGGTGCTAGAACAATTAATACACGATTATCAAAGTCCATATTTAGAAATCCTCTGTAAATTAGAAAATTTTAAGTTTTGTCAACAGTTCTCAACTTTTATTGTGATCTGAAGTGGGGAATTTTTTCAACCTACTATGTAAAGTTTGATTAAAAGTCAGTTGTCATTGGTGATTGGTGATTGGGAAAATTTCTACCTACTCCCTGCCCCCTGCCTCTTCCTAATTACCCATTAGCAGCATGAAGAAGGGCTAATTGATAATATTTTTCAGCGTGTTCGATGAGTTCGGTGATTTCGGTGTCTGAGAGTTGACGGACTACCTTACCGGGAACACCCATAACTAGAGAACCGGGGGGGACGTTTTTGGTAACTACTGCACCTGCGCCGATAATGCTACCTGTGCCGACTCGTACCCCATTTAAGACGATTGCCCCAATACCAATTAAACAACCACACTCAATGTGGGCAGAATGTACCACAGCGCGATGACCGACAGTGACATGATCTTCTAAGATTGTGGGGACACCTTCATCACCATGAAGAATAGCCCCATCTTGAATATTTGTACATTCGCCAATTTCAATTCGTTCTACATCACCTCTAACCACAGATCCATACCAAACGCTGGCTTTGGCTGCTATAGTGACAGAACCAATAATGATGGCGTTTGCTGCCACAAAAGCAGCTTGAGAAAATTCTGGAGATTTCCAGCCAGAAGAGATAGACACGATAGAATATGGATATGGTACCCAGGAACACTGGAGAAACTCCAACCTTTAGGACTGGTTGCAAAACCAGAATATCACGACGTTGACCTTCTGTCGTTAGGTGGTTGTGAAACTTGTTCTCAAGCACTATCTTCATTTTATGTAGCATTGAGCAAGTTATTTAAAGTAGTGGAACGGGAGTGTAAAGTTAAACCTACTGGTGCTGGCAGAAAACACAATATTATGTTTATACGCACTTCATGATAAATCCAGGCTTTCAGTACCCGATATTTGGCCCTGAAATACAGTGTCCTCACTGTCGCCAAACTATTTCGGCCTTGACATTGACGGATACTTATTTATGTCCTCGTCATGGCGCATTTGAAGCTGAACCCAAAACAGAAGAGTTGGTTCATTTACAGTCTGGTCGTCATTGGCGCAGATGGGATGGTGAATGGTATCGTCAACATACCCATCCTGATGGGATTCGGTTTGAAATTCATGAAGCTTTAGATAAGCTTTATACTCAAGGTTATCGGGCTACGAGGATTATTGTTGCTAACCGTTATCAGGAGTTGATGAGTGGCTATTTGGAACGGAGTACACCTTGGCGTGCTGGACAAGGGGAGGTGGCTACGGGGGCGCGATTATATGGCTTACCTGTGGAGTTTAGCCCCGATTCTGTCGCTGAACCTTGTTGGGAAGTAATTAACTTTGATTTGGATAAAGAACCTGGTGTGCCGGTGCGTTATCCATATTTTCGGTTGTTTGAGTAGGTAACAAGGCAAGAGGCAAGAGGCAAGAGGCAAGAGAGAAGAAAGTCTAAATAAATATCTTACTGTTCCCTGTTCCCTGTTCCCTGTTCCCCAATTTGGGTTTTAGATTGTAGATTAATCCAAAATCTAAAATCCAAAATCCAAAATTCTATGCACCATGCTTCTATTAGAACGGCAAATATCCATTTAGCGATCGCTTTTTATGAGCAGCTAGGGTTTACGGTATGCGATCGCTTCACTACCAGTTATACTCTAGCTTGCTGGATGGAAGGTTTAGGGACTCGAATTGAACTCATCCAAATTCCCCAACCCAAACCAGCCCCAGATGCTTTTAATGATGAGCATTATGTAGGCTATTATCATCTGGCGTTTGATGTGACACAGATTACACCAGATTTACCAACTTGGTTGGAAAGTTTAAAAACACGGTTAGCAACAATAGAAAATTTACCACCTCTGAAAATTCTTTTAGAACCTATACAGCAGCAAATTGGCGATAATATCTTAGAAGTCGCGTTTATCGCTGATTTTGACGGGTTGCCTCTAGAATTTTTGCGGTTTTTGCATAAATCAACTTGAAAAGGGAACAGGGAACAGGTAATTAATTGGTAATTGGTAATTGGTAATTGGTGAAAACTATTCTGCTTTTTTATTCCTCCGAACTCCTGACTCCTTCCATGAGGTACAGAAACATTTGCCCAATTTTTTCAGTCAATCAATATATGTAACTTAAATTACATATAGCTATTCGCCAAAGAGTATGTCTTTTTTCTCTATCGCACAACGACATCGCTTTTCCTTATTTATTTTGAGTATCTGGGTAATAGCAGCTTTTATCTTCCATCAAGATGCTGCTTTTAGCGGAGACAAGGCGGATTTTTCTCCCCGTCTTCACAACTTCGACCCAGAAAAATCTCATAAAACACTAGTCGCTAAGGAAACACCAAATCTCGCTATTACAGCAAATGTTCGGAAAACAGTCCTTGATAATGGTTTAACTGTTCTCACTAAAGAGGTTCATAATGCTCCTGTGGTGACAGTACAGGTGTGGTATAAATTTGGCTCAGGTCAAGAAGCATCTGGGGTAAATGGTATTGCCCATCAATTAGAGCATCTTATGTTTAAAGGTACTAGCAGTCGTCCCATTCAATTTGGGCGGTTATTTAGTGCTTTAGGCAGTGATTCTAATGCTTTTACCAGTTATGACCAAACTGCATATTACAATACGGCAGAACGGGATAAACTCACCGCTCTGTTGACGTTAGAAGCTGATAGGATGAAAAACTCGCTGATAGATCCTCAACAGTTAGCTAGTGAGAAGCGAGTAGTTATTTCTGAATTACAAGGTTATGAAAATAGCTCAGAATATCGTCTGAATCGCGCTGTGATGATGTCGGTTTTTCCTGATCATCCCTATAGATTACCTATTGGTGGCACTAAGGCGGATGTGGAAAAATTCACAGTTGAACAGGTAAGGGAATATTACCAAAAATTCTATAGTCCTGATAATGCTGTTTTGGTAATTGCGGGAGATTTTGACACCGCACAAACTTTGAAGAATGTACAAACTGTTTTTGGTAAAATTCCTAAGCGTCAATATTCACCTCATAAGCTTATAACTCCATCCCCAGCCGCTACTCCTACACCTGTAATTAAATTACAAGAACCGGGAGGAAATCCATTACTACAAATAATTTACCCGCTTCCTCAAATCAATCAACCAGATATCCCCGCGCTGGAAGTCATGGATTATATTCTAACTGCGGGTAAAAATTCTTACTTGTATCAGGAGTTGGTTGAATCGGGTTTAGCTAATGATGTTTCGGCAAATGTCGCTAGTTTACGTGCAGGTGGTTGGTATGAAATGTTGGTTACATCTGCGGGAACGCAGGATTTAACTAAGCTTGATGCAGCGGTAATCAAGGCTCTGGATAAACTTGTTAAAATCGGTTTGACAAAGGAACAGGTAGAACGAGCCAAAACCCAATTAACGGCTTCAGTAATTTTAAACAACCGTGATATTACTAATCAAGCTATGCAGTTGGGTAATGATCAAATCACGACCGATAATTACCAGTATACCGAAAATCACTTGGTAAATATTCGTAAGGTTCAAGTTGCTGATGTGATTAATGTCATCAATAAATACTTGCAACCAGAAGCGCGGAAAGTGGGATTTTTTGAACCTACTAAACAAGTAGCAACAATTCAAAGTTCATCTTATTCAACACCAACACAAGAGAATTTTGATATTGATGTGGCTGTAGTTCCTGCGGAGGTTCAGCAATATTTACCACCTTTGGATATATTACCCAAAGCGGAAAAAAGACAAATACCTCAGCAATTACAACTTGCTAATGGGTTACGCATATTACTGTTACCAGATAAAACTACACCAACGGTAACTTTAAGCGGCAATATTAAAGCGGGAACAGAATTTGAGTCCGATAATCAGGGAGGATTAGCTTCTTTAGTGGCAGCAAATCTGATGAATGGCACGAAAACGCAAGATATGCAGACTATTGCCGGAGGATTAGAGGCAAAGGGGGCAAATTTAGATTTTGAAGCTTATCGTGAAGGTGTGCGGATTAAAGGTAGTAGTTTAGCGGTGGATTTACCAGTTTTGTTGGGGACTTTGACGGATGTAATTAGAAATAGTACATTTCCTGAAAAAGAGTTTGCTCTTGCGCGTCAACAAGCTTTAACTTCCTTAAATTCAGATTTAGATGATGCTGATAAGGTTGCAAATCGGATCTTTGTGCAGTCCATTTATCCGAAAAAACATCCATTACATACCTTCCCGACTGCGGAGAGTATTAGCAAAATTCAACGTCAAGATGTGATGGCTTTTAAAGCGCAACATTATCGCCCTGATACTACAGTTTTAGCAATTGTCGGTGATTTTGATGTTAGCAAAGTGCGATCGCTCATTCAAGTAAAATTAGGAGATTGGCAAGTTCAAGGGCAACCACCAACGGTAAAATATCCCAATGTGGGAATGCCGAAAAACGTCATTAACGTTAATCCTGTTGTTCCTGGTAAACCCCAAGCGATAACTTACATGGGTTATACCGGAATTAGCCGTCAAGATAGACGATTTTATGCAGCGATGATCTTGAATCAAATTCTCGGAGGTGATACATTATCGAGTAGGCTAGGGGCAGAAGTGCGCGATCGCCAAGGTTTAACCTACGGAATTTATAGCAATTTCATCACAGGTAAAAATGTTGGTACATTTCTCATTGAAATGCAAACCAGTCCAGAAGACGCACCCAAAGCAATTTCCAGTACCCGCAACCTCCTGAAACAAGTTCATCAACAAGGTGTGACAGCACAGGAAGTAGAAACAGCTAAACGCAATTTAATCAGCAATTATAATATTTCTTTGGCCAATCCCGAACAGTTAAGCCAGAGAATGGTGATGAATGAAGTTTACGGCTTGAATCAGATAGAATTGCGCTCATTTATCAGCAAAATAGAACAAGTCAATCTCAATCAAGTCAATCAAACCGCTCGTGAATTACTTCATCCTGATAAAATTGTTGTTGTCACCGCCGGTCCACAAATTCTGGCACATAAAAAGATTAAATGAATCTTAGTCATGGATAATGGGAATAGGTGTGATTTGCAAATATCTATTCAGTCATGAGTAACTTCTTAATTAAGGTCTACTACAATCTACCTCGCATCATCTGTATATTTTCCCTGCTAATCAGTCTGGTAATCATGGGTGTATCTCCAGCAACAGCAGAAAACCTATCTAATAATTTACTAAAACAACCAGCTATAGAGATTACAGTTAGCTTGGGTAATGTTGCTAATGAATTAAAATTTGAGCCAAATCATTTAGAATTTACCTCTGGTAAACGCTACAATCTCAAGTTAAATAATCCTAGCTCACAAAAACATTATTTTACCGCTAAAGACTTTGCTGATGCAATTTGGACTCAAAAAGTCGAAGCCGGCAATGTAGAAATTAAAGGGAATATTCACGAATTAGAACTTAAACCTGGTGCAGAAGCAGAATGGGTATTTGTCCCCATGAAACCAGGTAAATATGCTTTAGGATGTACTATAGCTGGACACACAGAAGCTGGAATGAAAGGAGAAATTGTGATTAGTTGATAATCATAAGCGATCGCTTACCTCGGAATACTCCCCAAACCATAATACCCCAATGTTAATAAAATATACTCTAAACGGTTAAAACTTGGACTATTATACTCAACACGGCTTAATCATTTGATTAGTAATAAATGGAGCGATAATTGCCCATCCCTCCACAAAAAAGCGATCGCTCTTGGGGATAAGTAGGGCGATCGCAATTCCGATAAAGCACTTATAAAGTTTCTTATTTGCTCCCTGTTCCCTGTTCCCTGTTCCCTTCTTTTGTAATAAGCGGTGGTACAAGGAAAATATTCCCATCGCAGATCAACGGTATGAAAAATATCTAGAAATACTTAAGGAGGAAAATTAATGACAAAATATACAACCCTATCTGAAGAGTTAAATAAACTTCCCAAAGAGAGACGAGAACTGATTGAAACAAGAACTTCTCAGATTCATCTGGAAGAAATTACACTGAAACATCTGCGAGAAAAACTCGGTTTATTCAGAATTAGCAGAGCGGCTTGAGGTGCAGCAACCAGCAGTATCCAAGCTAGAACGTAGGCAAAATCTGGAATTAAATACGCTGCGAGCGGTTGTGACTGCTTTGGGTGGAACTATCGAAATTATTGTCAGAGTTCCGAATAAAGAACCTATACTTCTGAGTGATTATCAAGAATAGGAACTTGTCACACTTTTGCGCGATGTCTAGGACGGGCTACGCTACGCCCCTCAATTTCCCATTATCAAGGCGATCGCTTTTCGGTAAAATATCTTTATATTACCAATTATCGAGAAAACTTTTATGCCTTATAGTAAATTTACTTTGAGTAAAGCTGTAGATGATTTTCAACTGACAATTGTTGAAGGCGATCGCTTTCTACCAGAGATTTCCCCATTTAATCCGAGTTCTTTGCTCAAAGACACATTGAAAGAAACCATACCTTGGGCAGTTGCAGTAGGTAGTGAAAAAGCGCGTTCTGAAGGCATTATCAATCCCGTTTTGCTAGAAGTCAAACGTCAGCTTCATGGACAAATTAGTGTCTTTTCCGGCGAAGAGTTCAACGTGCAGCCAGAGGTTGATTTGACGGGTTATGTTGATTTTCTGATTAGTCGCTCTCCAGAGCAATTGTATATTAAAGCCCCGGCAGTGGTTTTGGTGGAAGCGAAAAAAGAAGACCTAAAACCAGGACTGGGACAATGTTTAGCCGAAATGGTAGCAGCACAACGCTTTAATCAACAGAAGCAGCAGCCGATTTCCACAATTTACGGAACGGTGACAAGTGGTACGGTTTGGCGGTTTCTCCAACTAGAAGGACAAACAGTAACCATTGACTTGAATGATTATCCAGTACCACCAGTTGATCAAATTTTGAGCTTTCTGATTTGGATGTCCCAGAATGGCTGAGGTAGGCGTTGGGGTTGTTGGGTCAGGAAGTAGCGATCGCTCTCTGGTAAAATGGCTTTAAGTCAAGATTAGGAATGATCCCTCTCTGAAATAAGTAGGGCGATCGCATTTTGGAAATGTAGGAAGTGCGATTCCTAAGGAGTGCTTCGTTATCGCACACCCCAAATCCCCAAAATGCGATCGCACTTCTCACTACAAACAAGCGATCGCCCTTTTCCAAGCACATTTTACCCCTACTTTTTACTTAATTTTATTCTTCTTAGATATTGATATGCTTCACGCTTACTCTGTTGGTCAAAATGTACAGCGTTATATTTATCATACGGTTCTAAGTCAGTCGGCACTTCAATAACAGCAACAGGTTTAAATTGAGCAAAGCCTGGATAATCATCAACGCGAACAGCAAGTTGAGCAGGATTTCTAAGGTCAGAAATGGATACTGTAGGGTCATTATCAGTTGTTACACTTAATAGATCAACTTCCGGTATTAGTATGTTTCCCCACATTTTTGGGTTTGTTATCATTCCAAAAATATTTTGACTAATCTTTTTCCAAATGCCAAAGTCAAACACAATAGAGCCATTCCCAAAACGACAGCCTTTTTGATGTATTTAAAGATGTTCATGGTTTGATTTATCCTGCAATTATAGTTTGATACTCCCTTCCCACTCAAGGAATAGACATAGAGTTAACCCCAGAACAGACTGATTTTTCGCCCAATTAATGTCTAATTCTCCGCTGGGAAGGGAGTAGTTGATTGCGTAACCCTTCGCTCCGGCTTTGTTGGATTAATTGAAAATGGTTTGAGTAAGACGTTTTCCCACCCCAATTTCGGAATTTTTTGAAAGGGAAGGTACTACCCCTCTTCCCTCTCTGTACACGTCGGTTTCAGATCGTGTTCTGGCCTTCAGAAGCCAAACCAGCTTTTGATTGAATTGATCGTACCCGTGAAAAAGTCTCTCACTGTATAGTATATATTTGTGATCCAGTTCCACACGTCTTTGAAAAATTGGGTGATCTTAGCCCATAATTGGGCAAGAAAGTTGTATATGGCATCCACCGCAGTTAGGATAGCGTACTGTTGTGATGTGATGTTTTCCAGCCAAAGCCAACACCCGTCCATGACGAAACCAAGCGTCAGCTAACTGGGGTTGTAATTGCGTCCCCTGTTCCGAAACCTGACAACCCCGTTCAATTTCTTGAAAATGCTCTACCAGCACCCGCCCCCCAGTAGTTAACCACGCTTTAGTATATGTGATTTTATTTGCAGATTTTTTCCATTCATTCCAGGCTTTGAGCATTGCCTGATTTAGTGCATCTTCGGCATCATGACAATTACCTCCCATCCACTTTCGGCAAAGATTGTAAAAATCATCTTGATATGATAGCCATAACTGCCAGAAATCCCCACAATTATTTGGAGATAAAATTTCCATCTCGGAAAAGCAGAATAAGAGTTCTTGTTCTGAACTCGCTTGTATATATAACTTCCTGTTCATGATTTAAAATCCAAGTCATGATGCACTTTAGAGGGTGTTTGAAAAGTTATGGTTGATGTATCAAATATTTTTTACCCCACCCTAACCCTCCCCTTTACAAGGGGAGGGAACTGGATTTTTATTGTTTCCCCCCTTTACAAGGGGGGACTAAGGGGGGTAGCAATGTGATGAAAATTACGGAATACCACTTTTCAAACATCCTCTTACACAAGGAGGATAATACAACACTGTTCGGTTAATAGACGGCGCAACTTAACAAATGCTTATAAATGTTGAGTTATGGCTGATACCTTATGCTCCCAAAGGGATAGGCCACACCATGTCTAACGCCTCCGTCAGAGATACATAAACCTGCCATCGCTCCCCAATGTTGACGCGAACGAACCAGGGTATTTAAGGATGATAGGAGATCAAAACCACACAATTATTGCAGCTAGATCAGTAGATTATAAGTAGTCAGACAAAATTAAATTCACTCGTTGAGAGAGGGAACACCGGAACAGGGAACATAAAAATTAGTTGGTAATTAATTTTGTACACTTATCTGTGTTTTTCTAAAGATGCAAAAATAAGTTAACGTAAATATAGATATTTTTTGCCAATAAATCTCAACAACTTCACAGCTAACCGGTAAAAGCACCCCTAATTCCTAAACTTCATCATGAATATTTTCACCAACCTGCTTTCGCAACCAGCCCAGCCAAAACCCGAAAAACAACAACGCCGAGGGATTGAAATTAAATCAGCCCGTGAAATCGAAATTATGCGGCAATCGGCGAAGATTGTGGCAACCGTGCTTAAAGAAATTTCTGAGTTAGTGCAACCAGGAATGACAACGGCTGATTTAGACGCTTACGCCGAAAAACGCATCCGCGAAATGGATGCCACTCCCAGCTTTAAAGGGTATCATGGCTTCCCCGCCTCGATTTGCTCTAGTATTAATCATGAAGTTGTACATGGAATTCCTAGCCCGAAAAAGGTAATTCGGGCAGGAGATGTGTTAAAAGTTGATACAGGCGCTTATTATCAAGGCTTTCACGGTGATTCCTGCATTACTATCGCTGTGGGTAATGTGACAACTGAAGCCGCAAGACTAATTAAAATAGCGGAAGAATCTTTATATAAAGGGATTGAACAGGTAAAAGCCGGTGTCCATTTGACGGAAATTGCCGGTGCAATTGAAGACCATGTAAAAGCCAATGGGTTTACAGTTGTGGAACAATTTACTGGTCATGGTGTAGGTAGAAATTTACACGAAGAACCAGCGGTATTTAACTATCGAACTCGTGAAATACCGAATGTGAAATTGCGTTCAGGAATGACTTTAGCAATTGAACCAATTTTAAATGCTGGTTCTAAGAATACCCGAATTTTAGCTGATAGATGGACTGCGGTAACAGTTGATAATGCTTTATCTGCCCAGTTTGAACATACTGTATTAGTGACAGATAGTGGGTATGAAATTTTAACTGATAGAACTCATCTTTAACTATGATTATTGTGATTTAGATGATTTATATGACTAATTACCAATGACTAATTACCAATTACCAATTACCAATTACCAATTACCAATGACCAATTACCAATTACCAATTACCAATTACCAATTACCAATTACATTGTTAATTCCCACCAAGTTTTTTGACCAACCACACCATCTGTTGATAGACGGCGACGATTTTGAAAAGCTTTAACAGCAGTTTCGGTGACTGGTCCAAAAACTCCATCAATAGTCATTCCATAACCGTTAGCAATTAAAAGTTTTTGTAAAGCTCTCACAGATATACCTGAACTACCAAAACTAATAACCGGCATGGGTTGGTTCTGGGTTCTGGGATATCTTGTGGATAAGGGAATACCTCTTTTTTTTGTTATAGAGATATTGCCGGTATCAGCTATTTCAAAAGAATTGAGGGGATACTGTTTTTGGGTTATTTGCTCAAATATTTTGTGCCTTCGGAATGAGAGGATTAAAAGATGATTTGGGGAAGTTATACCGATTTGAGTAAATTCTGGCGGTGTAATTCGAGGGTAAACAGCTAATTTATTGGATTGATGATTTGTTAAACCTATACCATTCTCTCTGGGAAAGATTTTCTGTGAGAGAAAATGGGGTATATTTAGTGGTTTTGGATTCAATACACCCATCATCAGTAGTCCGATTTCAGTCATTTTATTTTATCGCTGTGCTTCTTTATAAAGTAGTAAATAGCAAAAGAAAAGTAGAGGCAATGTAGAATGGTACTGAGTTATTTAGGAAATTAAATATAATACCTGTATACAGGTATCCGAGCAAAATTAATTGAATATCTGGGGAATAAATGGGAACAAATAAAAATCCCTATTCCCCACTCTCTTTTTTGTAAAGATTCTCACAATAAATCTAGTCCACTGCGGCTTAAATAACCCAACCATCATCACTCGCTAAAAAGCTTATGACCTATTGCTTTTGATTTTTCACTTGCGCCTGGCGGTACTGGCGGTTGATATCGAAAGGATGATCTGATTTGAGACTACAATTATTATGAATTTTATTTATCTATCTTAAGGGAGTTAAAATTATTAAAAAAATATTTAGGGCTTGGTCAAAGATAAAATATCCCAATTGATTAGATTGGGAATATCAAGTCTGGAATAAATTTGTTGCGGTATTTGCCAGCACAGTGGCATGATGCAATTAACTCATACCATTAGTAACTGGATGGAAGTAGAAGGCAAAACCCAAGACAGTATAAGCAGCTAGAAGTAGTGTTCCTTCTAACCAATTAGATTTACCATCAGAACTAATGCTATTAGCAATGAAAACTGATACAGCAACAGCTACTAATTCAAAGGGGTTAAAATCTAAATCCATTGGTTGCCCAACTATCCAACCGGCAATTACTAAGACTGGGGCAACAAACAGGGCAATTTGCATACTTGAACCCACAGCGACAGACATAGCCAGATCCATTTTATTCTTCATAGCTACGGTGACTGCGGTGGCGTGTTCAGCAGCATTACCGATAATGGGAACTAAAATTACCCCGGTAAATAGTGCGCTCAAACCTAGTTTAGATGTAGCGACTTCTAAGGAATCAACTAACAATTCTGACTCCCAGGCAACTAACAGGGTACAAACTAAAAGTACACCACTCCATAACCAGACATTTGGTTTTTTATGGGTAACTTCGTCTTCTTCTATTTCTGCAACACCAACTTCATACAAATAAGCATGAGTTTTCATCGAAAATAGTAGTGTTAAGCCATAAACCAAAATTAAGACAATGGCTACAGCTAGGGAGAGATTTTGCACGGTTGCTTCGCTAATACCTATGGAGGTATAGTTCATTGCTGTTGGTAGCAAAATAGCAATTACTGCTAAGTTCATGGAGGAAGCATTTACTCGCGCTACAACAGACTCAAATGTTTGTTCTTTGTAACGAATTCCCCCTAGTAGCATGGATAAGCCCATGACTAGGAGTAAGTTACTGATAATTGAACCTGTGATACTGGCTTTAACAACATCAATTAAGCCTGCATTGAGGGCAACTAAGGCGATAATCAGTTCTGTGGCATTGCCAAAGGTCGCGTTTAAAAATCCGCCTATTCCTGGACCGACGACTACGGTGATTTCTTCGGTAGCTGTACCCATCCACGCTGCTAAGGGGAGAATCGCTAATGCTGCGGTGATGAAAACTATTAAGTCTCCCCATTCTAAAAAGTGGGCTGCTAGGGATATGGGTATAAACAGCAGCAAAATACTGAAAATAATGTTTTTGATTGACATTTTTACCTTGAGTTTAGGGGATTTTTACACAATGTCTAAAACATCATGTGTATTTGAATACCTATCATATCTGTCATTGGCGTTCGAGATTATTTAGGATTTACGCATTGACAAGATTCCCCAAATATGTGACGTAAATTTTATCCCTTGTAGGGTGCGTCAGACACGATATTTTGACAAAAAAACAGATTCCCGCTAGGGAACACCAAAAAATAAATTACCCAATTTTGTGGGATGGGCATCCTGCCCGTCCTTGATGATTAGCGGGCAAGATGCCCGCACCACAAGAAATTTTTGGGTATTTTTTTAGTTGGAAGTCCCCTATCTGACGCACCCTACTCAATAAGTTATTCCCAAAGCCGAAAACGACGCAATTTCGTTCATTCATATCATGGTAAATTAGTGAGCGTGCGTAAGTCCTATTATTCTTCCTGATTCGGTGAGTCTTGACTGGGTGACTTCTGACTCGTATTAAAATTTAGTTTTGTTTCACAGGTGTTATTTATAACTAATTTTGTGAGACAACAATTGTAGAAAGGTAGATATAGTAAGAATATTCCTCAACATTACACATTTATTTGGATAAAGATATATGACTTTGGCAGCGGAAATACCAAGTAGTTATGACTCAATATTACCATTAGATCAAGAGGCTAAATCCAGTCCTGAACATGATCCCCTGAAAACTGCTCAGGGTGTTTATGTGACGGTTCATGGGCATTTTTATCAACCTCCTAGAGAAAATCCTTATCTTAATGCGATTGAACGTCAACCTAGCGCTAGTCCTTTTCATGACTGGAATGAGCGGATTCATTGGGAGTGCTATCGTCCTAATGCTTTTGCCAGGGTCTTAAATGACCGAGGCGAGGTTGTGAAGATTGTGAATAATTATGAATATATGAGTTTTAATATCGGCCCTACGCTGATGTCGTGGTTAGAACGCCACGATAGTTCGGTTTATCAGCGAATTTTGGAGGCTGATGCTAAAAGTTGCGATCGCCTTAATGGTCATGGCAATGCGATCGCTCAAGTTTATAATCATATTATCCTGCCTCTAGCCAATGAACGGGATAAACATACACAAATTCGCTGGGGTAAGGAAGATTTCCGTTCTCGCTTTGGTCGTGAACCTGAAGGAATGTGGTTGGCGGAAACAGCCGTAGATTATGCCACTTTAGAAGCCTTGGTAGCCGAAGGTATTAAATTTATCATTTTAGCCCCTTCTCAAGCCCAGCGTTGTCGTCCAATCCCCACAGGAGATGATTCTGGTAGTCAATGGCATGAGGTGGGGGGTAATCAGATTGATCCTACTCGTCCTTATCGCTGTTATTTAGATAGTGACGAGTCTGCAAAAACATCAACTGCCTATATTGATATCTTTTTCTACGATGGTCCAATTTCGCGGGATATGGGTTTTAGTGATGTTGTCTACAATTCCCATCATTTTGCAGGACGGATTGGCGCAGCTATTCGCGGGGATCATCGTCGGTCCCAATTAATTTCTGTAGCTACAGATGGAGAAACCTTTGGACATCATAAAAAGGGAACAGAGAAGACTTTAGCCTATGCCTTTATCGGTGAGTTTCCCCGTCATGGTTGGACTGTCACCAATTTTGCCCACTATTTAAGTTTAAATCCTCCTTCTTGGGAAGTAAAAATCAAGTCGGTGACGGCTTGGAGTTGCGCTCACGGTGTGGATAGATGGCAAGATGATTGTGGTTGTGGTGGTGAAGGGGGGGTGTGGCATCAAAAATGGCGACGACCGTTACGTAATGCGTTAAATTGGCTAAGGGATCGGTTAAGTGATGTCTATGAGGAATATGGCGGTACATTATTCCGTGATCCTTGGCAAGCGAGGGACGAATATATTCATGTTATGAGCGATCGCACTCCCGCTAATATTAACCGGTTTCTATCTCACCATCAAACTCGCAAACTCCAAGCGGCTGAACAGGTAGAAGCTTTACGCTTGTTGGAAATGCAGCGTCACTCTTTGTTGATGTTCACTAGTTGCGGCTGGTTTTTTGAAGAAATTTCTCGCCCAGAGGGAACACAGATTTTGCGCTATGCCTCTCGCGCTTTAGAATTAGCAGGAGATGTGGCAGGTGTACAATTAGAAAAAGGTTTTCTTAAACGTTTGGGTTTAGCTCCTAGTAATGTGGAAGAGTTTAAACATGGGGCGGAAATATATCGTCGGTTGGTGCTAACTGCACAGATCGGCTTTAAAGAAGTAGCTGCCCATTACGCAATTACTTCCCTCTTTAATCATCACAAAAATACTGCCTCTCAACAACAAACAGATGTACATCCCCATAGTCATCATCAGCGTGTTTATTGCTATAATGCCCATGAGCTAAATTATCATAAGCAAAGCTTGGGTCCATTAACTATGGCGGTGGGGCATTTGCAGCTAGTGTCAGATATTACCTGGGAAAGTGAAAATTTAGTCTTTGCGGTTCTCCATTTGGGGGGTTGGGATTTTCATTGCTGTATTCAACAGTTTGCAGGACGACGCAATTATAGTCAAATCAAAGAAAAGCTGTTCACGTCCCTGCAACAGGCTAGTGTCGCTCATGTAATTTTGGTGATGACTCAATTATTTGGGGACGATACCTTTAGTTTACGGACTTTATTTGCGGAAGAACGTCATCGGATTATGCGGTTGTTGAGTCAGGATACACTGGCACGATTAGATCAGTTATATACTCAGACATATCGTGATAATTACGGTGTGATTATGGCTTTTCACCGGGATGAATTGGAAGTACCACGAGAATTACAGGTAGCGGCGGAAATTGCTTTGGGGTATCGTTGTTTAACAACTTTGAAATCTCTAGAACAAGATATTACTGAATTGCAATTAAGCTGGAATCATATTGTAGAATTGGAAGCGATCGCCACTGAAGCTAAACATCTACGTTGTCAATTAAATATTCCCGATGGTAATCAAATTTTAGAACAATTAATAGTCCGGTTATTGTGGCAATTATTGTATGATGCCAATAGCAAAATAGATGCAGATATTCAGCGTTTAGAACGATTAATTAATGTCGGTCATGAATTAAATCTTGGCATTAATTTAAACCATTCCCAAGAACTCTATTGGAGTTGTTTACACAGTCAAATATTGCCACGCATTACCAGTATTGATAGTGAAACAGAAGCTATGCAATGTCGTCAATTACTGAAATTAGGACAAAAATTAGCTGTTGATGTCAGTCCTTATTTGGATAAGTTGCCGTAAATTTGTAGGGTGGGCATTCCCCACCACCGAATCATTATTAATTTCGCTTATGCACTGAGGATAGTTCTTCCTTATCGGTTTCATAATAACAAATTTTTCTGTCGCTGTCAATAGCTTTTACTCAATTTACAGGGGTGATGAGGATCTTTATCCCAACGGAAAGGATTTTGAAAAATATATTGACGAGCAAGGTCTAAAATTTTTTCATGGCGGATAATGCGATCATAATAGTTGCGTTGCCATAGACGCAGTCCAGGGGTATCATCAACTTGATTAATAAAAGATGAATAGAAATTTATGAACTCTCAACCAGAAGAAGATTTACAACGTCGTCTCCAAAACCTAGCGGCAGAAATCAAATCTGCCGGTGAAAATGCTCGTCAATCAGAAGCACAGACACCTGTAACTAGCGTTACTCAATGGAAGTTATATTTAGAAAGATCCAAAAATTGGTTTAATGGCTTATCAACAATCAAAAAACTGGCAGTTACGGGCGTAGTCATGTTGATAACCGTTTGGATGTTGCAAACAGTATTTGCTCTAGTTGCTTCTGTAATTAGTCTGGCGGTTTTGGCAGTGTTAGTGTATCTTGGATACAAATTTTTTATTGCTAATGGACAAGGAAAATAAGCAATAGCCTATTTGAATCATGCCAATAGTGGCGTAAAAAAATTACAGGTAATTATGCAATGGCGAATCCAATGATCGGCAAAAGTAGTAGTCAGTCTAGCCGCCCCAAAGAACCGAAAAAATCTAAAATTACACCATTAGCAACGAGGCGCTTTGTAGCTTGGACGGTGGAAATAACACTCCTTATTGCCACTGGGTTAGTTCCTTATAGTTTAGGTGTATATGTAAATTCCCGTAGTGATTTCCGTCGAGTTCCTCTCAATCCTGTCCTATTAGTCACAGAAAAAGCGATCGCCAGACCACTAGCATTACCCATCAGTTATGGTATTCGCAACGTCGCCTGGCCGACCAATATCCTGTGGACATTAGCCCTATTATTGCCCACAAGCCTCTGTGGGTGGCAATTGTATTTACTGGCTAAAACAGGCAGCACCATTCCTAAACGGTGGTTTGGTGTGCGAGTAGTAAACGAAGCCGGAACAGCCCCAGGTTTAGGCACAGTCATAGTTAGAGAAGGATTAGGACGTTGGACAATCCCAGTTTCCGCAGCATATTTCCTCTGGCGTTACAGCTTTGTTTTCCCCAACTTAGCTCTGTTTACATCTTTGACAATGTTAATGATTTTAGCAGAATCAAAAGGCTGGCCTAACCAAAAGCATCGCCGCTCCTTCCATGATCAACTTGCAGGGACATATACAATAGATGCAGCAAGCACTGTTATTCCTCCTGGGGAGCAGTCAACAATAACCGAAAATAATGTAGATAGTTCACAATCTGCTTCCCCTGCTTCCCCCGGAAATAACCCTAGTATCAGCCTGTTTTTAGTAGGGTTAACTAGCATGATTGCTGTGTTATCAACCTTAATAGGTACACAAATCTACATCCAAACCCAAGAAAGCCAACGGAGAAGCGAACAAACTAATAGTCAAAAGTTCCTTGAACTCATCAAAGCACTCAATCCCAATAACGGTGTTACCAACGAAGACCGCCAAAGAGTTATTTTAGCCTTGGGTAGTGTTGATGATAAACAAGCCATCACATTATTAATTGACTTATTGGTTAAAGAAACAGACCCCAAAACCCTGGATACCATTCAACAAGCCTTAACTAATGCTGGTTTTAAAGCCATTCCTGAATTAAACCGCATGAATCAGTTTAAGGCGGGAAAACTAGCATCTGTGGGTAAAAGTCCCAATGGGGAAGTTACACAAAATCAGTTAATTCTCACCCAGCAGGTAATTAATAAAATTCTGGCTATCTATAGTGGCAAAATCAACAACATTGACTTAAGCAATGCTCAATTAGGTTCTCAAGCATCTGGGAAAAAGCCCTCATTTAACTTGGTATTAAACAACGTTGATTTATCAGGAATTGTCTTAAAATCAGCAAATCTTAACCAAGCTAACTTACAAGGTAGCCGTTTCCGCAGCGTCGGTGAAGATGGACGTTGGGATACTTACGATGATGCGATCGCTGATTTAAATAACACTCAACTAAAGCAAGCCAACTTAAGTAATACCAACTTGAGTCGGGTTTCCATGAGTCGTAGTGATTTAAGTCGGGCCAATCTTAACAAAGCTAACTTATCCTACACCCGTTTATTTGGGGCTAATCTCAGTAGCACCCAGTTAGTAGGTACAGATTTACGAAATGCAATTTTAGAAAATGCCAGCCTGACAAATGCAGATTTAAGCAACGCTGACTTAACAGAAGCAAATTTATATGCCGCCAATTTAGTCCGGGTTTCTGCCATTGTTACACAATTAGCCTACGCGAATTTAACTAAAACGGACTGGCAAGGTGCAGATTTATCGGAAAGCTATTTAGATTATGCTAATCTCAGTCATGCTAACTTAAGTGCGACTCGACTCACTGGCGCTAGTTTACGCTCGACTAACTTAGAAAACGCTAATTTACGAAATGCTGATTTAAGTCGTGCTGACTTACGAGGAGCAAATGTCGCTGGAGCAGATTTTCAAGGTACAATTCTCTTTGTTGGTAAACAAAATCTAGCAGATCAGTTTGTGGAAACACCTGATATTGGTTCTCAAAATGCCTCAATTAAAGGAGTAGATTTCAGTCAAGCTAAAAATTTAGATCCGCAACAATTGGCATTTATTTGTACTCAAGGTGGACTAAATTCCCGTTGTCCATAATCACATGAAAGGATGTTTGAAAAGTATTATTCTGTGATTTTTAGCACAGTTATACCCCACTTAACCCTCCCATTATGAACTACGGTGTACACACAAGTCGGAAATTTCCTGTTGGTTGCCATAAAACCCCTCCCCGCTCTTCGAGAGGGGAACTGGATTTTCAATAGATTCTTTCTCGTTGTAGAAAACTCGCTTTGGGTAAGGATGTGTGTACACCGTAGCCTTGATAAGGGGGGATTAAGGGGGGTAATAAATATTTGGTACATCATCAGGGACTTTTAAAACACCCTCTGACAAGAATAAGATTTTCAGTAAACCTCTTACCTAAGTTATATTAGATTCAGAGTGTGACAGGAGTAGGGTAATGAAACATTTTCAATATTGGCTTGGGGTCATGGGAATCGGAACAGTTCTGAGTTTAGTGGTAAACTCTCAACCAGCACAGGCACAAGTAGCTTATGGCAGTTATGTTGGTATTAGCCCGACTGTGGGGTTGACAGATGGTACTCAATTGGGTGGAGTCCTGGCTTTTCGCTACAAATTACTAGAAACACCCATTTCTTTCCGCACTCAAGCTTTAATTGGTAAGGGAACAGCAGTAGTCCCGACTGTTTCCTATGACATCCCTCTCAACTGGCAAACTGATGCTTATTTAGGTGCTGGTTTAGTCTTAACTAGTGGTGATACGCCTTCCCCTGTTGGTAATAAAATTAGCTTTGCTTTGCAACCAGGAATTGACTATGTTATTCCTAATAGTAATACTGTGATTTTTGGTAATGCTATTATTGCCTTTGATGCCTACCGAAATACTGGTGGTACGGCTTTATCTTTACAAGGTGGAGTTGGGTTAAGATTTTAATTCTTAATTGGTAATAATTTTTCAAACGTTTGATTTTTAATGTTGAATTTTGGAAAAGATGGTGCTAGACCGAGAAAAAATAGACTTTTACTTAACAGACCTAGAAACTCCTGTAGGTAAGGTGATTAGTGTAACTATTTCTTTGTTAGTTTTAGTATCATCGGGAATTTTTGTGGCAGAAACTTATGATCTTTCTCAGGAGGCTCGCTGGGAATTAAGAGTATTAGATAATTGTGTATTAATAATTTTTGCTGGAGAATATTTACTGCGTTTATGGAGTACAAAAGATAGAATTAAATATATTCTGAGTTTTTATGCAATTATTGACTTAATCTCAATTTTGCCATCTTTTATAGGATTAGTAAATATTAGTTTTATCCGGCTATTACGTTGGTTTAGAATCTTGCGTTTGCTGAGATTTATTGATAAAAAGTTTTTAATTGGTAGTATCAGTAATCAAGATAGTGTAATTTTTGCGAGAATATTATTTACTTTATTTGCGATAGTTTTTGTTTTTTCGGGGTTAATTTATCAAGTTGAACATCCAGTTAATCCCCAGAATTTTGATACTTTTTTAGATGCTTTTTATTTCTCCGTTGTGACAATGACAACGGTGGGATTTGGTGATGTGATCCCAATTTCTGAGTTAGGTCGCTTACTAACGGTATTGATGATTTTAACAGGGGTGGCTCTGATTCCTTGGCAGATTGGTGACTTAATTAGACGATTGGTAAAAACTGCAAATCAGGTAGAAACTGTTTGTCAAGGGTGCGGTTTAGCTTTTCATGATGCAGATGCCGTATTTTGTAAAAGGTGCGGTAAACAATTGTAGCAGCTATTATAACTACATGGGGGTAAAATCACAGTCAAGAGTGAAGTTAATCATAGTAGTTTTTTCTAAGTAGATATATCATACAGAGAGTAACTAGTAATTAAAAGTCATGTCTTCCCACAGGAAAAGCATAATCAAGAAGCTATCGTATCAACAACCATGTACTATGCTCATAAAAATTATTCTGCTTTCTTCCTTCTTCTTCCTAACTCCTACTCTTAACCAAAAAAGCTTTTATGGCTTACGCCACGCTACGCTATCAGTAACCCTTATATATGTCTATGCTTCCTAAAATTTTAATTATTGATGATGAACCTGATAATTTTGATGTAATTGATACGTTGTTAGATAATCAAGGCTATGAACTAAGCTATGTTAATAATGCACAACAGGCCCTGAACCTTTTAGATTATTTTCAACCTGATGTAATTTTGTTAGATGTCATGATGCCAGAAATGAATGGTATCGAATTTTGCAAAAAATTTAAATCCAATTCTCATTGGAAGCATATTCCTATAATTATGGTGACAGCGCTTTCTAGTAAAGAAGATTTATCCCAATGTCTATTAGCAGGTGCTGATGATTTTATTAGTAAACCCATTAATGGATTAGAATTACGTTCGCGGACTCGTTCTATGTTACGAATGAAACAACAATATGATGCTTTGCAAGAAACTTTATATTTACGAGAAGATCTTTCTAATATGATAGTTCATGATTTGCGAAATCCTCTGACAGCTATCATTATGTCTGCGGAAATTTTGCGAATTACAGAATATTCACAAGAGCGTCAGGAGAGAAAAACCAGTCAAATTATTACGAGCGCTCAAAAATTACAATCCATGATTGATAGTTTACTAATCATGGCTAAATTAGATTCTGGTAAGCTCATACTTCAACGAACAGATACTGATATTTTTGATCTTTGTTCTACTGCTATTACCGATATTGAACTAAATATAACTAAAAAAAATCTAGAATTAATTACTAAACTACCAGCACCTGGAATTTCAGTCAGTTTAGATGCCAATCTCATCCGCCGAGTGATTGATAACTTACTGTCTAATGCGATTAAATTCACACCCGAAAAAAGTCAAATCTCTTTTGTTGCTGATTACACATCATCAGGAAAATTCATCATGCAAATAGCTGATTCTGGTCCAGGTATTAAAGAAGAATTAAGAGAAGTAATTTTTGCTAAATATGAAGTAGGAAATCTGATCAGAGGTGCATATCAAATTGGTTTAGGTTTGGCGTTCTGTAAAATGGTTGTTGAAGCTCATGGAGGAAATATTAGTGTAGAGGGAAATGATCCAACTGGGGCAATTTTTATGGTTGAAATTTAGAAAGAGGAGTCAGGAGGAAGAAAGAAGAGGAAGAAAGAAAAAAGAAAAAAGGAGCGTAGTGGCTGCGCCCAATCAAGAATTAATTACGTTTTCTACAGCAGGGGATTCAAAACTCACGTCTTCGTAGACATCTTCTGTCGGACAGTGAAAATCTACACTTGCTAAATGCACATTTTCTCCCTGTCCATAACTATAAAATACCCATTGTCCCTCGGAATTACGACGGAAAATTTCTACATTTCTTCGCGTTTGACTTACTAATACATATTCTTGAAGTGATTCTAAGTGGCGATAATCAGCAAATTTATCACCTCTGTCAAATGCTTCTGTGGTGGGAGATAGGACTTCGATAATTAAACAGGGATAACGCAAAAAGTTATGAAAGGCTTTATCTTTTTGGTCACAACTGACTATGACATCGGGATAGTAATAAGTATTAATTGATTCAATGTGTGCTTTAGTATCGGCAATGTAGGCTTGACATCCACTACCACGTAGATGGTTTCTCAGCAGAGCAAAGACATTACCAGTAATAATTACATGAGTATTACTAGCCCCTGTCATTGCGTAAACGTCTCCGTCTCTGTATTCATGCTTGATAGGGCTGGTTTCTTCCCCTTGGAGATATTCTGTGGGGGAAAGATAGTCATAGCTGGGAGTTGCAATCATAGAAGATGACATCATCTGAATTTGTATTTTATCTAAGTTCCTCCTTATCTAGTTTAGGCTAGAAAAGTTAATGGGGAACTGCTAAATTAGTTAAGGGCGCAGTCCCTGCACCCCTACGGGTTCATTAATTTGCTGGTAATTGTGGGTGTGCTGCTGAGTATTTGCTAACTATGGCAGAAACTTCTGGGTTATAAAGTCTGAGATAATTCCAGTAGTTGCCAAAAACTTGGCGGACGTAATTTCTTGTTTCGTCAAAAGGAATTTCTTCGACAAATTCATCTGGATCTTGTTTGGGTAAGGTTTGTAGCCATTTGGCGACGTTACCGGGACCGGCATTATAACTAGCGATCGCTAACATGGAATTATTGCCATACTGTTGATGAGTATGATCTAAATACCAAGTCCCCAACATAATATTATCGTTAGGATTTTCTAGGTTGAGTTTTTTGATATCTAACCCGATTTGTGGGGCTATCCATGCCCCTGTACTGGGCATAACTTGCATTAAACCTGTTGCACCGACGGGGGATTTAATTTTGGATTGAAAGCGGGATTCTTGCCGCATTAAAGCTGTAACTAATAAGGGATTAAGTTGACGGGAAGTAGACCATTTTTCAATTTCTTGAAAATAAGGAAAAGGGTAACGGGCTTGCCAGTAGATGGGTTGTTGACTTAAAGCTGCATATTCGGCTTTTTCAGTGGGGGTTTCTCGGTCTTCTAATTTAGAGATTTTGTCAATACCAATGAGATATTCACCTTTAGTTAATCTCATCAACCCTTCGGTAAACTGTTCAGCGACACTGGGCTGTTTTTTATTTTTAAATTCTGTTTCCCATTGCCACCAAGCATCACGATCTTGTCCTAGTAAATACAATTCATGGAAAGTCTGAGAACCGGCAGGAGGAACAGGACGTTGCGGGGGAATAATTGCCGGATTCATCACGCGCAAAGTATTAAAATTCCCCACATTTAAACCCAAAATACTGGCAGAACGCCAGGCATAATAAGATTGAGGAAATTCACTAATTACAGCTTTATAAGCAGTAATAGCTTCCTGTTGTTTGCCTAGTATGGTTGCCCATTTCCCCACCCAAAATCCGGCTCTAGGAGCTAAAATACTAGTTTTGTTATTAATAGTAATTGGTTGCGCCCATTGCCATGCTCCCAAATAATCATTGTTTTTGGCTTTAGCTTGGGCGATGTTCCAGCGAAATTCTGCGGCTTCATCGCTACTGCTATATTTTCCTAGCAATAATTTCTCTGTCGTATTAGCTGATTTATTATCTTTGAGAGATGCTAAAAGTTTGGCTTTTTTGACTAATGCTGGAGGTGCTTGATCGGGAAATTTACTAATTATTTGGTCAAGATAGATAATGGCATCTTTACCTTTAGCAATATCGGCTAATCTTGATAGGGCTATTGCTGTTTCTTTCGCGGTGGGAAATTTTTGTAGTAGTTGTTTATAAACCACAATAGCTTGATCTTGTTCTTTATTTAATTGTAATCCTCTGGCGATACGGTAGAGGCTGGTGGCTGTTTTTGGGGCTTGAATATAAGCATTTTTAGCTTTGGTAAATTCATTGTTATCCCAATAGACTGAACCGATGAGTTCCCAATCTGTGGGTTTGAGTTGTGGCTGTTTTACCAATTGATCTAATACGCCCACAATTCCTGGCTCGTCTGCGGCGTATTGAGCCAAGATTAATTGTAATTTGGGTTGATTTGGATTATCTTTTAAGCGTTTGCGGATAATTTCCCAGGTGAGGGGATGGGAGGGAAATTGAGCGATCGCTTGATCTGATAATTTTGGTTGGGCGATCGCATATATAGCCTTGACTACCGCTGCTTCTTTGTCATATTCTTTGACCACCTGGCGGCGCAAATCAGAAGCTTGCTTATCTTCACCTAAAATATCATGAGCCTGGGCTCGTTTAAGTAAAATATAAGGTGCTAATACAGGATAATCTTTTTCCAGTCCTGTTAATAGACTCAGGGCTTTTTTGCCTTGGGAAGTTTCGACGTAATCACAAGAGAGTAAATAACGGGCGCGTTCCCGATCTGGGTAACTGCCTTTTTCAGCAATTTCCGTGAGTTTTGTTAATCTTTCTGGTACAGATTGAGACAACAGAGAAAAGACAACTGACTTGGCTTTTGTCGCCTCAGATAGTTTTTCCGGCTTACCCTGACTCAAGTTCAACCATTGACTGACGGTTTTGCCTGCTTGGGGGGCTGATACCATTGCCCCGGCTAAAAAGGCACATAGTCCAGCACCAGCAAGCAGATAAATTTGTGTTTTCTGTAGTTTTTTCAACATTGATACTCACTGTTTGCCTAGTGTCTCACGGAGAAAGTTGACGATTAGATGAATATTTTTGCAACTTTATCATTAGGGTAACACTCCTGACCAAGTTTTACGCTTATGATGTAAGACTTTCCGCCAGTTTATACAAATGTAATCTCTCTTTGATTTTGTGGTGACAGATTCTAGGGTCTCCCCGCCCTCAATTATGTATACTCAAAACGGCTAGAAGCTGGGCTTTTTTATCATACAAAGAACAAGTTCAAAGCCTCTCCAGTATTAAATATTATTCCTTTTCCCTCTCCTCTTAGGAGAGGGTTAGGGAGAGGTTTACCAGAGTCATATTTGGTTAAACTATTAACCGTTTTCAGTATAACTGATATGTAACTGATCCTTCCTGTTCCCTGTTCCCTTACTAATTTTGACTTTGAATTTGCCTAACTACCGTTAAAGCTGAATAACTCACGCCCGCAGTTCCCTCTCCAGGATGAGTAGAATCACCAACCAACCACAAATTACGAATGGGTGTTCGATTAGCAAAACCAAAGGGGCCAAAGGTAGGAATTCTTTGACCAATACCACCAACAATACCTGATTCTCTACCTGTATAATAAGCAAAGGTACGAGGTGTGGCAGCTTCTACATGAATAATAGTTTCTGGTTTCAAATAGAAATATTCAGAAAGTTTGGATATTGCATCTTGAGTAAATTTTTGTTTTAACTCTTCATAATTTTGAGTTTCCCACCAGGGGATAAAATCAACAAAGGAAGAAGCGATAATTGTGGCTTTTCCTAATGGGGCGCGACCATCTCCTTCATGACTCACAGATACAAATAGGGAATTATTTTCGCCTATAGGTTTATTTACATCATATAAAAATTGTAAATGCGGTGGACAATTAGGAGGAATTGCACTTTTATCTACACCCAAATAAATCACATAAGCACCAGAAGCAGGTGGAAGTTTTTCGACCCTTTGTTTATATCCAGCAGGGGCATTTTCTCCTAATAATTGAACCAAGTTTTGAACGGTGACGTTAGCAACTAGATGATCTGCTGATTCTGTCCAAGTTTCCCCGGTTTTCTGATTTTTAATGATGACGGCGTTGGCTTGGTTATGGTCAACTTGGATTTTTTCAACAGTGTGGCGCATTAATAACTTGCCACCATCGCGTTCCAAAGATTCTACCAAGCGATCGCTCAAAACTTGCATACTCCCTTGCAGATGAAATAACCCTTGGGGTAATTGGGATACACTCAAAGCTGTAGCTGCATAAAGTAAAGCCGTTTCTTCCGCACTAACTTGAGAATATAATTTCAGTTGTAAATCTAAAAATGTCCGCAGTCTTTGATCATTTCCTAAACCACATAATCGTAAAGCATCCCCCACAGTGAATAAAGTGAAAGGTGCAGTAATAAATGTACTCGGACGAACGGCTTTAATTAATTGTCCTAAATCCCATAAATTCCGGGGTGGTAAAACCGGATCACGTCCTTGAAATTCCCAACTAGCATTAAATAAAGTGGTTAATAATTGCCAAAAAGGTTCACTTCCGGGAAACTGTTTTTGACGTTCTGCTTGCCATTTTTGAGAATCACGCCAAACATTAATGGGTGTAGATTCTCCCGGAAGAAATACAGCACAAGCTGGGTCGCAAGGTGTCGCAGCGGGTAATTCTATATTTAATTCTGAGAAAATGCGGTGATGAATTCCCCCAGGTTCTAAACCCGCTACTTGGGTCGCACCAACGTCAAAAGTAAATCCTTGCCGTTTGAAGGTGGAAGCGCAACCACCAGGAACAATTGCTTGGTCAAGAATCAGGACATTATAACCTCTATGTGCTAATAATGCTCCGGCTGTAAGTCCACCTATACCCGCACCAATGACGATAACGCGGGATTGATTTTTTGGATCAGTAAGATTTGACATTGATGATTAACTTCAATTTCAGAGGAATTAATGAGATATGATTTAATCAAATAATCATCATTATTAACATCTAATATATCAGATTTATTTACGATAAAATAAATGGTAGATGACTCTATTTACATTGTGAATATGGTATGTTATGTGTTGACAACTTTAAAAAAATAATCTATGGTATACAGCCTGAGCTAAACTAAGCCTATGAGCAATTTAGAAAACGTCACAATTCATCAATTTAGAGGACTTCGAGACTTAGAACTAAAGGATATCGGACGGATTAACCTGCTTGTTGGTATTAACAACTCAGGTAAAACCAGTGTTCTAGAAGCATTATCTGTTTACTGTCATCCATTAGATATTAAAGTATGGCTTAATACAGCAAATCAACGAGAGCAGGATATGAGAGTGTATCGTACTCGGACACTGGATGCAATAAAGTGGTTATTTACACATAATTCTGCATCCATTGTAGAAGCTGATAAACCTATTATTCTTATTTCTAGCACTGGTTTATTCTCTGTAAAGAAGTTAATAGCAAGCTATGAAGAACAGGAGGAAATATGGTTATCAGAGGAAAGCAATATCAGAAATCTTAGCAACGAAGAAGAAATTGAAAATGATAATGAACAAGAAATTGAAAATGAAGATACACCAAGAGTTAGGAAAGGAATTAAGCTAAAAATAGGGGTATTTCCAGATGATGGTTATCAGTTAAGTTTACTTGGTGAACCATCTGATTTGATTACAGATTTTTTGTTATGGGAGGATGAACGTTTTTATAGATTATCTGGAAAGAGAGAACCAAGTCTAAAGACATCTGTAGTAACACCATCATCTCATCGTTCAGAAGTTGGTCAATTTCGATTACTTTCAGAAGCAACATTTCAAAATTTTAAAGCCGATGTGGTGAAATTATTACAACAGATGGATAAAAATATTTCTGACATAGAAATTTTGTTATCTCCAGAATCTATTAGTTCTCGATTTAATATATATATTCAACATGAAAAACTAGGACTTGCACCGGTTAGCACTTTTGGTGATGGTATCCGTCGTTTATTGCATATAGCTTTGAAACTTGCCAGCGTCAAAGGTGGTATTCTTTTAATTGATGAATTAGAGTCAACAATTCATACAGAAGCCTTACAAAATTCTTTTCGATGGTTAGTTAAATGGTGTACAGAAACCAGCTACATAAACTGAACGACCCCAGACCCAACGACGAGTAGATAAAACCTGAGATTCACCCGCAGCCAGATGAGCAAAAATGACGCTACCTGGAAGAGTCTTTTCTGTATCACTAATTAAATCAGTGTGACGAATCCTGATTCGGAATGGAATATTTGGTTCAAGCAGTAAATAACTTAACCATTCTGCCCCCACGAATTCTCTGTCAGCACTGATATAGTCAACTTGTGCATCTGGGAACAGTTGTCCAAATCGGTCAAGTAAATCCATTCGTTCATCCGTGTTGGAGTTACCTTTCTTCTCCAATATCTGCCAAACTAGGGGGTAAGCGACACCATTATGTACTACTCCCAACATGAGGATATTTAACCATATTTGACCAAAACGCCATTCAGTCCGGTCAATACTTAACACCCAAGGCTGGGGAATGTTCATGATTTTTACAATCATTTTCGCTATGACTGCATAATCTATATCAAAATCTCGGAAAAATCTTTGCAACCGTTTGTAATTGGATTCGTTTTTAGCACAGTTGCGAAAACCAGTTGCTAATTCTACCAAGTTCACTGTCTTTACTCTTAATAAAGATATTAAAAATAACGCTAAAAAGCTTAGACGCGCTCCATGCCATTCCAAATGTGGTTTTAGTGTGTCTCGTAATAGGTTAATCTGGTTCATAGGGGTTTCTTTGATTGTGTGGTAACTTTCTATGAAACCCTTTCTCTGTTTCCTTTGCAAGCTTTTTCTCTATTTTTTGTCCTGTACAGAGATTCCAGCTATTAAAAATTTCACTGAGTTTTTAAGAAATTTGTTAAAGTTAGAAACTGAATAATAGCCTATAATTCTATAGCTTTTCCCTTGCAGGTGGGACAATACCCAACTTATTTAACCCTGAATCAATATTTCTCAATAACTTAAAATCATCCTCCGGTAAAGAATAATTACTACTAAATAAACTACATTTTTCTAAAAACGTAAATGCTTGCCGAAATTGCTGCGGTTCGGCTTTAATTGGGGCATCAAAATGACAGGGAATAATCCATTGAAAATCCCAACTGGCAACTTTATTAGCCCAATTTATAGTTTCCTGGGGGGCGCGATTGAGAATCAAACTTTGTAAAATTGGGGCAACAAATGTGCGCCCATTCCCTTGGAGAATATGAAATGATTCTTGCCAATTTTCCTGCCATTGGAAGGGGAAAAACCCAAAATAGGCTTTTCTCGAACGTTCTCGCGCTTTTTTGGCATCACCCCATGCTTCACTCCATGTAGGTACTTCTAACACACTAGGGCTGAAATACAAGGCAAATAATGTTACCCGCTGCCACCCTTTACGGCGATTTGCTGAGGTATCGGCAACGATGTCAAAGGCTTGATCCTTGGCGTGGTACAGGAGGGGGTAGGGGTCAAGTTGAACAATTGCTGGTGGCTCTGCTGGTACAGAAACTATGGTATCTGTAAGTAAGAGAGTGTGCGATCGCTTATGGAAAAAAGCCACCTCTGCAAACTTACCCAAACCCAAATCAATCGGTCCGAGGATTGCATAATCAAAATCCTCAACAAAAGGAGCTTCCTGGCTATTTTCGGGCAGTATATGAGTCCGTTTACCAGGTAAACCCAACCAACTTAAAGGCAAATTCAAGGGAAAACTCCATTGTCCAGGGGAAACAAAAACCTGTGCAGTGGGAAAGCGTCGCGCAAATGGACCAACAAATACTTTATGTTCTATTCCCGATATCGTAGGCAAAATAATATACTTAACATCACCGTGTTCTGCCACCAACTCATTCAGCAACCGAACACATTCTCCCGTTGGTGCGACAGGTGCATAAACCAGCAAACCGCCCTGTTCAAGCTTAACTACAGTCATACGAATTGGCACAACTACATAGAAAATTCCCTGCAATTGATCAAAAGTCCAGATAGCATCTTTAAGAACTTCTTTACGGATAGTGCGCCGTTGACCATAAGGATAAATTGGCACAACAGGCCAAAACCGCCATGAAAAATCCTGGGGATGAATTTTTTCTATATCTCCACTTTCCACCACTTTGCGAACCTCTCTCAATTCCCAATACTCAGATTTTTGTTTGCTTTTCTAAATTTGGAGTTTAGCAAATTATGGGGGTGATCAACATAAAATTATTGATTTTTTAGAAAGATTGGGTTTTTCAACATGAGTAATTTTCATATTAATTTCATATTCCAGCTTGAGTTAATACCTCACTCAAATCAGCAACTAAATCTAAATTTTCTGCCCATTCTGTTAAATAATGATAATCTAAATTATCTGCTTGTAACTTAATTATCCCCAAAACATCACGCCATTGTTTTTCTGATTTACTTCCCTTTCCCCAGCGCAGTTTTTGTAAAATAGTATCTTCTGCTGAAGCTATCCAAAAAGCGGGAATTTCCTCGACATCAATTAATATTTTTCGATTCATTTGTGATATAGCAAAAGGTGAATTATCAGTAATATATATATCAGCATTAGCAATAGTTTCTGTATGGGTAATATTCAAGATATTTCCCAAACCTCGTTGCAAATCTTCTACCGCACCTACTGGACAATAATATCCAAATGCTTCTAAAGTTTTTACCAGTAAATCTATTTGATTTGGTTTAACTTCTATCACCAAGTCCAAATCACGAGTAGAACGTGGTTCTCCATGAATAGAACTAGCAACACCACCACTTACATAGTAATCAATATTAATTGATTCAAAAATTTGATGCAGTTCTCCAGCTAAAGAAATTGAATCTTGAATCCACATATTTTCATTAATACCTTTTGGTTGAAAATCAGGAGTAAATTTTTCTCCTAATACAGCACGAGTAAATAGATCACGAATTTCCTGTATAGTTAAATTTCGATGTCGAGATTTAATTCCTACAAGACATAGTTTTTTTACTCCTCGTTCATGGGAAATAAATCTTTCCATGCGTTGTTTTAATGATAATTGTCGCCATTTTTGAAAGAAATAAATATCAGCTTCTATATCTGTGTCTTGGCTTTGAGGTTGATAATTAGGTTTGGGAATTGTTGGGAAAAATAAGGTTGATTTTTTTAGCATTGCTAATTTTATAGTATTCTTGAATATTGGGTAATTAATTTTCCAACTGTAACTTACATTATACTCAAAACATCACGGTTTTCCGATGTACTGTTTATGCGCGTGTGATTGCTGCTTGCAAAATTAAATTATTAAATTTTATTGAGATAATGTTTTAAAATATACAAAAGCTGTTATACCTACAATACCTTGTCCAAATGGAAAAAAGTCTTGATTTGTAGGTTGGGTTGAGGTACGAAACCCAACAAATGCGTCGGGTTGCGCTGTCGCTTAACCCGACCTACAAAAAATGGACAAGGTATTGACCTAAATACATAATTACAAATTAAATTTAAATTGCATAAAATCACATGAAATTACGAGCAATATCAGACATCAAAAATAAAATTATTCTTGGGGATAATTTATCTGTACTCAAACAAATAGAAAATGATACTTTTGATTTAATCATTACTTCACCACCATATTTTCAGCAACGTAATTATGGAAATGGTGATTTAGGTATCGGTAATGAAACAACTGAATCAGAATATTTAAAAAATATCCTCACAGTTTTTGGGGAATGTGCGCGCGTTTTGAAAAAAACTGGAGTAATAGTTTTTAACTTAGGAGATAAATATATTAACGGGAGTTTATCTCTAATTCCTTATAAATTTGCAATTCAAGCCACCCAAAATCAAAATATTTTTCTTATTAATCAAATTACATGGTCAAAGCTCAATCCGACACCACGTCAAGATAAAAGAAAATTAATACAAGCCACAGAACCTTTTTTCATATTTGCTAAATCAAAAGATTATTATTTTAATTTAGATAATTATTTACAACACTTAGATAACTTTAACAAAAGTGTTAAAAGTAAACCATCTGATAAATTAGGTAAAAAATATCTGGAATTAATCAAAAATTCTGACTTAAGTGAAGAACAAAAAAATCATGCAATTAAAGCATTAAACCAAGCTATTTTAGCAGTACATAATGGAGAAATTGAAGGATTTAGAATGAAAATTCATGGTGTACATAAATTAGCTTATGGTGGACAAGATGGGGGAAGAAATAACCAAATCAAGAATAATGGTTTTACTATTATTAGAATTTTGGGAAACACGATGAAAAAAGACATCATTGAAAGTCCGGTAGAGATTACTAAAAATAATCATCATCCAGCAGTTTATCCGATGTATATTATTCAAGAATTGATTAAATTATTAACTCAAGAAGGTGATTTTGTCCTTGATCCTTTTTGTGGTAGTGGTACAACTTGTATAGCAGCTAGAAATTTAAATAGAAATTATTTAGGAATTGAAATCAATTCTGATTATGTAAACTTAGCTAATAACCGTATGGAAAAATCTGATTCTCAGCAGCAGGAATTATTTATATGAAATATGATTATAGTCAAGAAATAGAAAGATTAGAAAAATCCTATCAGCAAGCACTTGAATTAGTTAAAAATCAATCATTTACAGAATTCGATCAAGAAATAAAAAACTTTGTAGATATTTTTATTCAAAAAATAGAAACCGATAAATCTTTAATTCAAGTAATGATTACCACCCTACTGAAGAAAATAATTAAACCTGAGCAAGATATTAGATTACACATGGCTAAATTTATCAATGGATATTCTGCAAGAGTGCTTGATACTAAGGTAACTACACCATTTCTTAAAAGTAAGTTTCCTAAATATGCTAATAAAGAAACTGCATTTTTAACTAAAGCGACACGCGCAGAAATTATCTGGAATTTTGAGGAGGGAGTTAAATTACCATTAAGGAGTAAAAGCTTAGTTGAACCTTTTCTGAAGTTGATTGATAAAATTGAAAATCAAACAATTGATATTGAAAATTGTTTGGTTTACATTCTATCACAATTAGATCTTATTTCCCAATCTCAAGAAATAGTATTTACAGAAACTTTAGAACTTGTTGATTCTGTAAATATTATCAATATTAATACAGTAATGAAAATGGTAGAAAGACATTTTGAAGAACCTTTAAGTTCTAGATTACCAGTGATTGTAATTTTTGCTATCTATAAACAACTATTGAAAACTGTCCGCAGATTTGAAAATAAAATCTTACTACCTTTAAATGTTCATACTTCTGCGGATAAGCATGGTTATGGTGATATAGAAATAAGAGATAACCATAACAATCCGTTTGAAATATTAGAAATAAAACACAATATTCCTATTGATAGAAATATGATATTAGATATAGAAAAAAAATCTGCCAATACAAAAATAGAAAGGTATTATATTCTAACTACATACCAAGACTGTTTTCTTAATAAAGATGAAGAAGAATATATTAATGAATTGATTTTGAAGATTAAAAGAGAACGTGGGTTAGAAATTATTGCTAATGGTATTGTGAATACCTTAAAATATTACTTACGTTTTATAGAAGATTATCATGAATTTATCAAAACATATACAGACGAATTAGTAAAAGATGCTAAAAATTCAACAGAAGTTAAAGATTCTCATATTCAAGCTTGGCAAATAATTTTACAAAAATATATATAGTAATGTGAACCACAATCAGTATTACTAATAAATAGTGGATTAGGACGCATTAACATTATTCTATTTTTTAGATATTTGTTTTTATCTCACCTTGTCTGAAAAATATTCTGCACCATTTTCTTCTCCACCCTATCAGCAGCATTATCCAACTCTACCACCTCAGCATCACTCAAAAACCAACCCAAAGCCCCAATATTCTCCTTTGCTTGTTCCAGACTTTTAGCTCCAGGAATGGGAATTGTGCCTTTACTAATACACCAATTAATAGCAACTTGAGACATAGTTTTATTTCTGGTATTTGCTATTTCCTGCAAACAGCCTAAAAGCGGCTTCATTCCTGGTAACAACTGCTTACATAAAAATCCGCGAATACCTTGGGGAAAACTGCCATTTTCCGAAAACTTCCCTGTTAATAAACCCAACCCTAAAGGACTATAAGCAATTAATTTAATTCCCAAATTATCACAAACATCCTTTAAACCTAATTCCGTCACCGGATAAGTAGATAAAAGTGAATATTGCACCTGCAAAGTTTTAATCGGTATCCCTCTTTCCTGAAATCTTTTATACACCCATAAAAGTCTTTTAGTTCCATAATTAGATAAGCCCACACCCTTCACCAAACCTTGCTCATACAAATCACCCAAACCATCTAATAAACCCACCTCTTGCCAAGGAGCATAATTAGCTGTAGACCAGTGCATTTGCACCAAATCAACATTTCGTCCTAATCTTTTTGCCGAGGCATGACAAGCTGATATAATTGAATTTCTAGTCCATCTCCAAGGGTATGCGGCTAACTTAGTCGCAATGCAAATATTCTCTTGATTTATTCCCTGATATGCTTGGGCAAATTTCCCTAAAAGTAACTCACTCCGTCCCTTTAATTTACCTGTACCGTAGGAATCACCCGTATCAAATAATGTAATCCCATTGCTGACACAGAGATTAAAAACCTCTTGCAACTGGTTATCCATACTTTCATCGTATCCCCAGAGCAGTTGATTTCCCCAAGCCCAAGTTCCGCAACCCATGAGAGGAAGATTTAATAAATTGTGAGTTAGCATAATTAAGAAAAACTTGCCAATTGTTATAAACTAATTATTTACGAATAATACCAATGATCCGTAAAGCTAAACCGAATAATTATCATCTTTATTTATCCGCGTTTATCCGCGTGCATCTGCGGTTAATTTTAAGGCATTGCTGAATTGAGGTATGAAAATCAAATATTCTAGTTCTTAGGGACTTCCAAGAAATAAAATCCCCAAAAATTTCTTGTGGTGCGGGACGAAAAGCCCGCTAATCATCAAGGACAGGCAGGATGCCCATCCCACAAAATTGGGTAATTTATTTTTTGGTGTTCCCTTAAACTCTTACTCTCTGCGTCCTCTGCGCCTCTGCGTGAGAAAAAATCATACCTTCATTTACCAACGCCAATTTTAAAAATGTAACAAATACCAAAACAAAAAGTAAATGCCCATTATCATCTGTCCGGGAATCCATGAACCAGAATTAACTCAAAGCTTTATCCAAGGATGCTTAAATCAATCTGGCAAAAAGCCCCTAGATATACTGGTTTATCCAGGACAAGGTTATTTAAATTTATCAACATTTCATATTTTACATTTTTTGTGCGATCGCCTCAATAATAAGCTAAAATCGCCTGTTATATTCTTATGCTTTAGTGCTGGTGTCATTGGCGGTATAGGTGCAGCCACAGCATGGCAACTTTGGGGAGGTCATGTTCAAGCCTTCATTGCTATTGATGGTTGGGGAGTCCCTCTAGGGGGCAATTTCCCCATACATCGTTTAAGTCATGATCATTACACCCATTGGACCTCAGCTTACCTCGGTATGGGCGAAGATAACTTTTACGCCGAGCCAGCAGTTGACCATTTATCAATGTGGCAGTCCCCCCAATCTGTCCAAGGACAGTGGACAAATCCCTCCGTTGGCTTCTGCTTCTCTCCACCCAAACAATACCTCAGTGCATCCGAATTTCTCAATTTCCTATTAGAACGTTATAACAAGAAATAGTGATTATTTATTCCCCATTCCCAAGTATCTAATGCTTCCTCCTGAACCTACTGCTATTAATAACGGTTTTACCGGACTGCTTAAAAACCGGGGTTTTATGCTCCTATGGATTGGTCAACTGATTTCCCAATTAGCTGATAAGGTATTCTTTGTGTTAATGATTGCCTTACTCAAACTCTACCTACCCAGTAATGAGATAAACAGTGATGCACGCTTCTATTTATACATGGCATTTACCGTACCAGCAATATTGTTTGGCTCTGCTGGTGGTGTTATCGTTGACCGTGTACCAAAAAAACTGATTATGGTAGGTTCAGATGTGGTGCGGGGAATATTCATGGTGTTAATTCCCTTCCTGCCACGACAATTTGGGATACTTTTATTCTTTACCTTTGGTATCTCCACCGTTACCCAGTTTTTTGCCCCAGCGGAACAAGCGTCAATTCCCTTGTTGGTGAGAAAAGAAGGTTTAATGGCTGCTAATGCCCTATTTAGCAGCACTATGATGGCCGCATTGATTATTGGTAATGCAGTGGCTACTCCGATGTTAAACTGGTTTGAAACCTTTAATAAAGGTTTTGGCAAAGAATTGGTTGTCGGCTGCTTGTACCTGATTTCTGCCGCGATTATGATGCCAATTCAGTTTCGAGAACATAGACACATTGACAAAACCGCAGCAAAAATCAATCCCTGGGCAGAATTTGTGCTAGGACTGCGCTATCTCAAACAAAATCGGCTAGTCTGGAATGCCATGCTGCAAATTGTTACCTTATACTGCGTATTTGCAGCCCTGATAGAATTAGCCATTGGCATGGCAGCAAGGTTACATTTAGCACCAGAAGAGTTTAGCTCTTTCGTAGCTGCGGCTGGGGTAGGTATGGTGATAGGTGCGGCTATTCTCGGACATTCTGGCCATCGCCTTCATCATAAACCTTTGCCTTTAATCGGATTTTTAATCATGGCCTTTTCCTTGGGTTTATTCATTTTTATTGATAACCAACCCCTAGCATTAGGACTCTGTATTTTCTTGGGTGTGGGTGCAGCTTTTGTCAACGTGCCAATGCAAACTTTAATTCAACAACAAACACCATCAGAAATGCACGGTAAAGTCTTTGGCTTTCAAAATCACGCCATTAATATCGCTCTGACAGCACCTCTATTAATTACGACAAAGCTAGTAAATGCCTTTGGATTGTCGGCGGTGTTATTCGGAATAAGTATAGTTGTCGGGGCTATTGGTATTTGGACATGGCAAAATACTCGGCGGGTATTGCAAGATGTGATCTAGAAATCGTACAATTATAGTCCTGTTCTTAACGCTAATAAATACGGCTTTCTCTGAAATTGTGAAAATTTTTACATTAAAATGAAGTTTTAAATACAGAATCTAAGCGTTAATTTTAGCTATACTTTGAGGTTAACTGTGATTTCGTCTTCTCAAATCAGTCTCCCAAAATCTGAAAATAATCAGCAGTCTCCCGTATCTAATTCGTCAGTTACCGCACCAAAACGGGCATCTGGCGGTTTTGCCTTGATAGATAGTCTCATCCGTCATGGTGTTGAGCATATTTTTGGTTATCCCGGTGGCGCAATTCTCCCGATTTATGATGACCTATTCAAAATAGAAGCTGGGGGTACGGTTAAGCATATCTTAGTTAGACATGAACAAGGTGCTTCCCACGCCGCAGACGGTTACGCCCGTGCTACTGGTAAAGTGGGAGTATGCTTTGGTACTTCCGGTCCTGGGGCAACCAACT
The DNA here is from genome assembly GCF_002368115.1 of Dolichospermum compactum NIES-806. NCBI lineage: Bacteria > Bacillati > Cyanobacteriota > Cyanophyceae > Nostocales > Aphanizomenonaceae > Dolichospermum > Dolichospermum compactum. The sequence goes on from NZ_AP018316.1 coordinate 1,704,752, forward strand.
TAGTTACAGGTATTGCTACAGCCTACATGGATTCTATTCCCATGATTGTGGTGACGGGACAAGTACCACGCGCTGCAATTGGTACAGATGCTTTCCAAGAAACAGATATTTACGGGATTACCTTACCCATTGTTAAGCATTCCTATGTAGTCCGTGATGCCAAAGATATGGCGCGAATTGTTGCTGAAGCTTTTCACATTGCCAGCACTGGTAGACCAGGACCAGTTTTAATTGATGTTCCCAAAGATGTGGCTTTAGAAGAGTTTGATTATGTGCCTGTCGCGCCGGGTTCGATTAAGTTACCTGGCTATCGTCCCACAGTCAAGGGAAATCCGCGCCAAATTAATGCAGCAATTCAATTAATTCGAGAAAGTCGTCGCCCATTGTTGTATGTTGGGGGAGGAGCGATCGCTGCTAATGCCCACGAAGAAGTCAAACAACTGGCAGAATTATTTAATCTCCCCGTCACTACCACCTTAATGGGTATCGGTGCATTTGACGAACATCATCCCCTGTCCTTGGGAATGTTGGGAATGCACGGTACAGCTTACGCCAACTTTGCCGTGACAGATTGCGATTTATTAATTTGCGTCGGTGCTAGATTTGATGACCGCGTGACAGGTAAATTAGATGAATTTGCCTCTTTAGCCAAAGTCATTCACATTGATATTGACCCCGCAGAAGTCGGTAAAAACCGCGTTCCTGAAGTTCCCATTGTGGGTGATGTTAAAAACGTCTTAAAAGACTTATTACGGCGATGTCAAGACGCAAATACTAAAGCCACACCTAACCAAAACCAAGAATGGTTAAACTTAATTAATAGTTGGAAACAAGATTATCCTCTAATTGTCCCCCATCACGCCGACAGCATTTCCCCCCAAGAGGTAATTGTTGAAGTTGGCACTCAAGCGCCCCACGCATTTTACACCACCGATGTCGGTCAACATCAAATGTGGGCTGCTCAATTCCTTAAAAATGGACCAAGACGTTGGATTTCGAGCGCCGGTTTAGGAACAATGGGTTTTGGTGTTCCTGCGGCTATGGGTGCAAAAGTAGCATTCCCGGACGAAGAAGTAGTCTGTATTAGCGGTGATGCCAGTTTCCAAATGTGTTTGCAGGAGTTAGGAACACTAGCACAATATGGGATTAATGTCAAGACTTTGATCTTAAATAACGGTTGGCAGGGAATGGTGCGGCAGTGGCAGGAAGCCTTCTATGGACAGCGTTATTCATCTTCTAACATGGAAGTGGGAATGCCTGACATTGAGCTTTTAGCACAGGCTTATGGCATCAAGGGGATGGTAATTACCAAGCGGGAAGAATTGGCAGATAAAATTGCGGAAATGCTGGCACACAATGGACCTGTAATTGTCAATGTCCACGTTACCAGAGATGAAAACTGCTATCCAATGGTAGCCCCTGGTAAGAACAACTCGCAAATGGTTGGTTTACCTAAGCCAACACCAAGAACCGCAGTTGAATCAATTTCTTGCAGCAATTGTGGGACTCAAAACCAAGCTAATCATAATTTCTGTTCTGATTGCGGAACAAAGTTGTAATTAAATTTTGTAGGGGTAAAGCATTATGCTTTACCCTTATATAAAATCGTAATTTACGATTTTCAGCCACATCAATTAATTGTTCTAAAGATTTAGCTAAAGGTAAAGTTTTACCATCTTCTTGATATTCAGCAATTAGCATTTCTATAACTTCCTGAGCATTTTTAACAGCTTCTTCATAAGTATCACCATAAGTATGATATTTTTGAGTAGGAAATTCTGGTAAATGAACTCTAATAGGTGTGGGAGTAGAAGCTGAACATCTCAACGATAGTAGATTAGAATGAGTGTTAGATCAATTATACGAATATGGTGTTAGCCTCTTATTCTTAAAAATAGCCTGTGTGATGGCAAAATGTTTTGGAATTAAAATATCAAATGCTCTAAATTACCTGCTGAATGTGGGCTTGATTGGCAAAGAATTGGTAAATAACCAATATGTAATTAATTCCGTCCAGGTAATGAATGTTGGGTTTCCTTGCGTCAACCCAACCTACAAAAATATTAACCCAAAACGAAATTCACCAACTTACCAGGAACAACAATTACCTTTTTAACTTTCTTCCCTTCAAGATAACGTTGTCCAACCTCCGACTCCCGCGCATATTTTTCCAACTCAGCTTTATCAGATTGCGAAGGAACTTGAATAGCGCCGCGAGTTTTACCCATAATTTGAATCACCAAAGTAATTTCATCAGCTATCAAAGCCGCAGGATCAAAACTTGGCCAAGTTTGGGTATGTACAGAATTTTTATTCCCCAACAATTGCCATAATTCATCACCAATATGCGGTGCAAAAGGCGCTAACATAATCACCAAAATTTGAATCCCTTCTGCGTAAATTGGGGAATTATGACAACCAGCATCAGTCAAGGCATTACTTAACTTCATCAATTCCGAAATTGCGGTATTGAATTGATATTCATCTACCACATCTTCCGTAATTGCTTGAATCGCAATATGAATGAAGCGACGCAAATCTTTTTCCGCTTTATTTAACTTCTCCAAATCAGCTTTTTCCTTACAAACTCCTGCAGCAGCATAATCTGTTACCAACCGCCAAACGCGATTTAAAAAGCGGAATTGTCCCTCAACATCAGCCTCATCCCATTCCAAATCTTTTTCCGGTGGGGCTTTAAATAAAATGAACATTCGCGCCGTATCAATGCCATATTTATTAATCACATCTTCCGGGGCGACACCATTGCCTTTTGATTTGGACATGGTAGCATAAAGACGTTGTAAAGGTTCTCCAGTTTGCGGATCTACAGGATTATTAGCATCAACTAAATGAGAAGGAATCCATTTATCCTTACCACCTTTATTCGGGTTCATGTAAGTTAAACCCTGTACCATTCCCTGAGTTAATAACTTTTGAAATGGTTCATCAAAGTTAAATAAACCTCTGTCTCTTAATACCTTAGTGAAGAAACGCGAATACAATAAATGTAAAATTGCGTGTTCAATTCCCCCTACATATTGATCTACAGGCATCCAATCATTTACTTTACCAGAATCAAAAATCTTTTCTTCATTCTTTGCATCTGGGTAACGTAAGAAATACCACGAAGAATCAATAAAAGTATCCATCGTATCGGTTTCCCGTTTTGCAGGAGTACCGCAAGTTGGACAGGTCACATTTACCCAACTTTCCAATTGTGCTAAAGGTGAACCACCACGTCCACTTAATTCAATATCCTCCGGTAATTGTACAGGTAAATCTTTGTCGGGGACAGGCACAATTCCACATTCAGGACAATGAATAACAGGGATAGGTGCGCCCCAATAACGTTGTCGAGAAATCAACCAATCTCTGAGGCGATATTGTACTCTTAATTTACCAAAATCGTGTTTTTCTGCAAATTCGATAATTGCTTTTTTCGCATCTACAGAATTCATGCCATTGAAGTCACCAGAATTAACTAAAATTCCTGCCTCTGTGTATGCTGATTTTAAAGTTTCTTCTGCACCAATTTCCGGGACAATTACCACTTTAATAGCTAAATTCTGTTCTTTGGCAAATTTGAAATCTCGGATATCATGTGCTGGTACACCCATTACCGCACCTGTACCATATTCATAGAGAACATAATCTGCAATCCATACGGGTACTTCTTCCCCAGTGAAAGGATTAATTACTTTCCCCCCGGTAGGAATACCCCGTTTTGGTTTGTCTTCTGCGGTTCTTTCCAACTCGCTTTGGTTGCTGACTTCCTTAATAAAGGCTTCTACCGCTGCTTTTTGTTCTGAAGTTGTCACCACTTGAGTTAAAGGGTGTTCTGGGGCTAATACGACGTAACTCACACCATAAATGGTATCGGGACGGGTAGTATAAACGCCGATTTTTTCTTCTGCACCAACAATAGGAAATTCTAAATATGCACCTGTGGATTTTCCTATCCAGTTGGCTTGCATTAATTTAACTCGTTCTGGCCAACCTGTGAGTTTATCTAAGTCATTTAATAATTCTTCGGCATAGTCGGTAATCTTGAAAAACCATTGACGCAGTAATTTACGTTCTACTATTGCCCCACTGCGCCAAGAACGTCCTTCATTATCAACTTGTTCGTTTGCCAATACAGTTTGGTCAATGGGATCCCAGTTAACTGCGGCTTCTCTTTGGTAAGCTAAACCTGCTTGTAAAAATTGCAGAAAAATCCATTGCGTCCATTTGTAATAATCTGGGGAACAGGTAGCAAGTTCAGTTTCCCAATCTAAGGATAAACCCAGACATTGTAATTGTTGCCGCATTTGGGCAATATTTTGATATGTCCATTTGGCAGGGGGTACACCTCTATCAATGGCGGCGTTTTCCGCGGGTAGTCCGAAAGCATCCCAACCCATTGGATGTAATACCCGATACCCTTGCATCCGTTTGAGGCGAGCAATCACATCTGTAATTGTATAGTTACGAACGTGACCCATGTGCAGGCTTCCAGATGGGTATGGGAACATGGAAAGCGCGTAGAATTTTGGCTGATTTTGATCTTGCGGTGTTTTATCTAAGCCAAGTTCTAACCATGTTTTTTGCCATTTTTCCTCAATTGCGGCTGGTTGGTATGATGTTTTTTGAGGGGACTCCACAACTAAAACTCCTAATGCTTTTACCTAATTTCGCTATTGTGGCATAATCTCGACTGCCTCCGAAGGTATTGTGCCTATAAATTATATGTTCCGCAAAAATTCTCGGACTTATGCACGCTCACTAACCTGCCATGATATGAATGAACGAAATTGCGTCGTTTTCGGTTTTGGGAATCACCTATTGAGTAAGGTGCGTCAGATAGAGAAACTCTGTTTTTTATCAAATTATTGGGTCTGACGCACCCTACAAGAAATAAAATCCACGTCACATAGTTAAGAAATTTTGTCAATGCGTAAGTCCTAAATTCGTTCTCAGGCAGGTTCTTTAACTAATGCGCTTTTTACAGAACTGGTGTTGAATCCCTTGAGGGTTGCTAATGAATACTTGTGGTTTAAAAAGTGGACTGATTCTTAAGGTGAAAGTATCACCATAGTTTTTGGCGCATTCTTCCAAATATCCCAAAGGATTTTTCAACCATTGGAATGTTTGTATCCAAGGGTGAGTGTTTGGTCTATTAGGTAGTTTAAAATTAGACATTTTGATAATTTTCCTATGGTTATAGATAATTCACAAAAATTGACGGGGATGAGATTACGATTCTAATTTATAAATCGTCTTGATTGTTAATTCCTGGACATTATTAAACACTATTTTTGCTCCAGCTTGTATCAGTTTTTGTGTATAAGCTTCACTAACTGCTGTTGTTTCTTGAACGTGGGGAGGTAATACTCCAACCCCCAACCAAGTTCGAGAATTATCTATGGCTTTGGCTTTTTCTACAGTGTGCATATCTGCTACAGTATCACCTACATAGACAACGGGTTGTTTTTGATGATTACCATTTTCTAAGATGTTAATAGTTGCAAAAAGTCCGGTAGGGTCTGGTTTACCGGGTGCGTCTTCCATAGCAATTAGGATAGGAGATTGTAAACCTAAGCGTTTTTCTAAAACGTAGTTAGCACTCAAGCGAGTAGCACCACTAAAAAAACCCCAAGCAATACCAGATTGCCTGAGTTCTTGAAAATAACTAGGTTGTGCTAATAAAGGTTCATTACAAATGTAGCCGTTCCAATTTTCGGAGTCTGTACCGCGATAGCGGCTTTGAAAATAAGTGACAATATTTTCATAATCTAATTGGAGTTGTTCTCGCTGCTGTCCTTGATTGACAAAATGGCGGTAAATTAATTCTTGGGAGGCTTCCCAATCGTTATTCCAAATTCCTTCTGATTTGAGGTTATCAATGTCTGTGGGTGTGGGACGATAGGCTTGGGAGGTAAAATGTTCGACTGTATCGGATATGGCGCGACGATAGGAGCCGCTAACATCACGGATAACCCCATCTATATCAAATACAACTATTGCTCTTGTGTTTGCGGTCATGACAGAAACTAGAAAAGGAGGATATATAAAATTCTATAGTAATTCTATGTGATTTTTTAATTAGCATTGTGCCTAAAAATAAAACATGGTAACTATCGTTGTTCTGATTAACATCTTTATTTCTATTTTGCTCTTTTATTTAGCTGAAAAATTACGAAAAGCAAAAAATACTCTAGCATTGATAACAGATATATTTAATCAATATGAATATGCTAGTTATGCAGCTTTACATAGGTTACCAGATAATATTTATTTAGCTAGAGAAAAGATTGGAAATTTCCATTTAGAGAACCAACTTTTTAAACAAAAAATCCAACAATTTCGGCAAATTATCAGTCTCATTGTCCTGGTTAGGCAAATTTCTCAAGGATCGTTCTCGGTTCCATATCTAAATTTGAAAAATCCGAGTAAACTAGGATAAAATCTCCAGAGTCATCAATTATGCTTAAGCGTTCCAAGTTCGAGACAACTCAGTCTCAAATCATGCACCGTGCAGAGGAATTAATTAGTGCTGCGTCAAACCGCTACCGCATTACTGTACAGGTGGCAAATCGTGCTAAACGGCGACGTTATGAGGATTTTGAAAATAACGAAGATTCAATCATGAAGCCTGTACTCAGAGCAATTATTGAAATGTCTGATGAATTAAATCAGCCAGAAATTATCGGTGAATTGTAATTTAAGGAGTCAGGAGTCAGAATATTTGTTCGCTTCAGGAATATAGAGAGGCAAGTTTTTCAATAAATTATCAAGCTTTACTCGAAAACCCTGATTATGACTGAATTTTGTATTCTGTATTCTTACTTTATACTTTAAAAGTATTCGGCGACTTCTAGTCGCCCTACTTCTAAATTTGGCGGTATTTTGGATAATGCAAATGAAACAGCAAAAACTTTTGAGAGGGGAATTTTTTTCACTATTTATCATTACATTAATGACGGTGATAATAGTGGTTTTGGGAATAGGAAATACTAATTTATTGCATATTGCACCAGCAGCCGCGCAAATATTTACTTCTAGCGATGTTTGGCAAAAGGTATATCAACAGATTCCTGATTTTCCCCAAGAAAATCAATATGTTAGTAAAAGAAATGGAAAAACTGTGGCTACAAATACTTTGGCTAGTCGCCTAATTCGCTATCATATTTATAATAAGGGTAGATCCCCGATTTATCGCCTGGATTGGAAACTGACTTTGGCTGATTATTTAGATGCTAATGAGACTATATATGTTGATAGTTATCCAGGTAATGATATTTTAAAGCAAAATCCTTTAGTTGGCGATCGCATGGCAATTAGTAAACTTACTCGTCTTCAAAGAAACAACCTTGTCCAAGTTTTAGTCAATATTTTTAGTCCCCCTGTTGAAAAGAGGTAAATCTACCAGATATGGCGGATAAAAACTTAGAGGATATAATTGTCAAAATTGCGAAAAAGGTCATTAAAAAAGAGCTTAAAAATGGCAATCAGGAGAATCTACCAATTATTTCTCCTGAATCTCATCCTGGATTAAATAATTGGCAAAATCCAGGGACTACAGAGGAAGTTATTGATGATATCCAGATTATCCCTTACACTAGATTACCTGATCAAGAAGATATAGAACTTGAGCGTAAATTACGAGAACTGAAGTTTAAACAGGAGTTGAGAAAAGATTGGATTTCTTTTTTAGTGAAAGATGTCATTGTCTATTCTACAACTATGATTTTTATTTTGGTACTTATTGGCTTTTATCTATTTCGGATTAATTAACTGTCAATATACACTAAATGCAAATGTATATGTATATGGCATTTTTTAATTCAGTGACATACAAGAACCCCTCCCCGCAAGCGAGGAGGGGGCTATAATATGCTTGCAAACCAGTTTTACTCCTGACTCCTGAGTTCTGAATTCTACTGTATTATGGCGTTGCTGATTAAGGGTATGAATTTTAGTCTCACGCAAAGGCGCAAAGACGCACTGAGGTTTGAGTTTTAAAGATTCAATTTGGGAATTTCATACCTCAATTCAGCAACGCCCTGTATTATTATTGATTATTCATTACTGATCGTTGATTCTAATGGAACTACTGCAGCAGGTAAATGTTGATCCATCCAATTAACTAAATCAGTGATTACTTGAAGATAATTAATATCGTAGTGTAAATCATGATAACCTCCAGGATATTCAATTCTTAATTTATCTGGATAGATAACATTTTGATAAAATATTTCACTTCCTGCTGGCAAGGCAATTCTATCCGCACCACCATGTAAAATTAACAATGGTACTTGCCATTTTTTCGCATGATTATGAATCCAATCTACTGTAGCAAAAAACTCCGTAGATAACCTAGCAGTAGCGAGAGTATGGCGTAATTTATCTTGAGTATAGGAATCTAAGATTTTCTGATCTCGTGAACCTGCGCGGACATCCAAGCCAATATTCAAGGAAAAACGGGGCCACACCTGGGACAATAATTTACCTAAAACGACGCGACTCAGAGGTACTCCCACTTTACCAATGCTGGGTGCAAAAGCAATCACACCTGACAACGCAGATTTATCTTGCACATAACGAAGAGTGTAATCTAAGGCAATTACTCCCCCCATGCTATGTCCTAATAGAAAAATTGGGCATCCTGGTTGTTGTTGTTGAATTAAATTGAGGAAAGTTTGTAAGTCATCACGAAATTCAGCCCAGGTATTAATGTAACCTCTTTGACCAGATGAACGCCCGTGACCACGTAAATCACAACCATAGATAGCATATTCTTTTGGTATTAAATGGTCAACTATCGTCTTGTAAAGTCCGCTGTGTCCTCCGAGTCCATGAACTATGACTAAGATTCCCTTAATTTCACCTCCAGGATGCCAACTTTGGTAATACAAATCAAGCCCACCCACACCTGAAAATTTTCCCTCTTTACGAGATGCGATCGCATTGCTATGGTAAATCATAGAGTTAATTTTTTACGTTCCTATCTAGTAAGCTACTAGCTTATTAACGTACATTGTAGAGAAATTTGCTTCTAACTGTAGGAATAAATACAGATAATTTTCCTAAAAAAAATCATGTTATCAAAATAACCAGAATAATTAATATAGATCCCCGACTTCTTTAAGAAATCGGGAATCTGGATATGTTCAGTGACTTACATAACAATATTTTATATTGGCATAGATTACTATTAAACATTTAGTTATTGCCCACACCAATTCTTAATGCAGCTTCACAAAATTACCACATTAAGCCTTTTCCTCTGAAGAAGTTAGTTTGATAAGGCTGAGATTAAATTGGCATCAATCAATAAAAAAACAACTAACAAAACTGACAAATTATGAAATTTTCCCTAGCTGCAAATGCTGTGCAAGCGCGTCAAACAAAAGAAAGATTTGCGAAACCAGAAGAACAATTATCCTATGAATTGGGCAAAGCTGTCCAGGAACTACCACCACTTTATACAAGATTATTAGCAGGAACAATTAGTTTTATCATCTTTGGGACAATTTCCTGGGCGCATTTTTCAGAAATTGATGAAGTCGCTACAGCAACAGGAGAATTAATTGCTTCTACCCAAGTTAGACCGGTGACAGCCTTGGGTAATGGTTCTATTTTAGCAGTGAAGGTGAAAGAAGGCGATCGCGTCACCAAAGATCAAATTCTCATTCAACGTGATCCCAATTTTCAACAAACAGATGTCAACCGTCTAGCCAAATCTAGTAAATTAATTGAAGATGATTTACAACGATTACAAGCTGAACGTTCTGGAGGCAAAACCGCGGGAACAATCCTTCAAGATGAACTTTTAAACTCGCGGTTATCAGACTATAAAGCCAAACAAGCAGCAGTAGCAGCAGAAGCCAAACGTCAACAATCCATTCTCAATCAAGCCAAAGTCCGTTTGAGTCGCTTACAGGAAAATTTAGCCAATGCAAAAATCAGTTTTACCAATGTGCAAAAAAACTTAGAGAATGTCAAAAGTCTACGTTCTATGTTAGATAATAATTTATCTATTGCTAAACAACGGGAAGAAAATCTTCGTACCTTAGTTGAACCAGGTGCTTTAACCAGAGTTGATTATTTAGATGCTAAAGAAAGATTAAATCGTGCCAATGCAGATATTGTTAGAAATACCGATGAAGTTACCAAAAATCAAAATAATTTAACAGAAGCAAAAGATAAAATTGCCTCTTTAGAAAAAGACGTTGCTGCTCAATTTCAAGAAATAAATCAAGCAGAACAGGCTTATCAAACAGTCCGAAATCAAAACATCCGGTTAACCTCAGAACGTCAAAGTGAAATTCTCACCCAAATCAATAAACGCAAAGAAGAATTAGCTACCGTTGCCGGTCAATTAGAACAAGCCAAACAACAAAAAGACGGAGAAACTATTAAAGCCCCCGTTGCTGGCACAATTTACAAAATTAAAGCTACCAAAGGTCCAGTCCAATCTGGAGAAGAACTACTATCAATTTTACCAGAAGGGGAAGAAATGCTCTTAGAAGTAAAGGTTCTTAACCGTGATATTGGTTTTATTAATCAGGGAATGAAAGCAAAGGTCAAAATCGCCACTTTCCCGTTTCAAGAATTTGGTGTAGTTGACGGTGAAGTATTACAAATCAGTCCCAATGCCATAATTGATAAAGACTTAGGTTTGGTTTTTCCCACCAGAATTAAATTAAGTAAACATTCTTTAAATGTCCGCGGACAAGACGTAGAATTTAATCCAGGAATGGCGGCTAATGCCGAAATAGTCACTCGCAAAAAGTCAGTTTTAACATTCATTATTGAACCGATTACTCGACGTTTTAGCGAGGCATTTTCTGTCAGATAAAAGTCACAGATTCAGGATGTAGGGGCGCAGGTCCTGCGCCCAGTCAGGAACGAGTCTCAAAACAATTTATCCTAATTCTTCAAAAACAATATCCTCATAAACCGACTCAATGGTAAAACTTAAATCAATACTTCGTAGCTCAATATTATCCCCCGACTGATAATTAAAAATTTCCCAATTACCGCGATCATTTTTGCGGTATAAATCAATCGCTATTTTCTCAGCATCAACCAGAACATAATCTTGCAAACTAGGATTGCGACGATACAATCTAAATTTATCCCCTCGATCATAACTGGCTGTACTGGGAGATAAAACCTCAACAATTAGACAGGGATATTGAATGGCTTGGATTGCAGTCCTATCTCTCTCGTCGCAAGTAACGCTCACATCAGGATAAACATAATCTTTCGTTTCCACAATATTTACACGACAATCGGAATTACCAACCTGACAACCACTACCCCGTAAATGACCTTTAACAATGAAAATAATATTACTAGCAATCCGTCCATGATTTTGAGTCCCCCCACTCATAGCGTAAATTTCACCATTAAGATACTCATGGCGAAGCAGTTGTTGTTCTTCCCAGACAAAATATTCTTCGGGTGTTAATTTAGGAAACTTATCTTTTACAACAATCATTTTTTATTACCTCATCTGCGCTCAACACAAATTAAAATCGCTTTCATCAACAATACCTTGTCCTTTGGTGTTTGTGGCTAATAATGTAGATAAGCGGCTAAATGTCTACAAACATCTGGTCAAGTATGGGAAGTTGTTGGAGTTTTCGTTGATACCACCTTGGCGGCATGATTTGATCGAACAGGCGATCGCTTCCCTTGCTGCAAGACTCCACACGAACACCGCAGATCATGCAGGGGAAACGCATCTAAATTATCTTGACAAAATATCATTTTAGTGAATCAATATAGAAAAATATCTAACTTCATTTAAAAACTGATTAATTTCTTTATTAACAGGACTTACGCAACTGGCACAGCGATCGCTAATTATTAGTATATGTGTACTGCAATAATGAAGATGTTATTGAATCAGACTGATTGAGAATTGTTAATAGTAATAGATTAAATAAATGACGGGTATTAATTTTATGAGAGAATGATGATAGGGTGCATTAAGAAATTAATTAACGATGAAATTTACTAAACTTAATTACTGCCAGTATTTACTTAGCAGTCAAATCAACTACACAATGACTAATCTAGCAGAACATTTAGACAATATTAGTCACGATAAAATTAATTATTATTTAAAAAATGAGAAATTGACTCCTCGGTTACTTTGGGATAATGTGAAAGATATAATTGTCCGGGACGAGAATGCTTATATTATATTTGATGACACAGTTTTAAACAAAAGATTTTCAGAAAAGATTGAAATAGTGCGAAGGCAATATAGTGGAAATGAGCATGGCATCGTCAAAGGAATTGGAATAGTCAATTGTATATATGTTAATCCTAAAACTCTCAAATTTTGGGTAATAGATTATCGTATTTTTAACCCTGACAATGATGGTTTAAGTAAAGTTGACCATGTGAAAAATATGTTGCAAGGGCTTGTATATCAAAAGGTTCTGCCATTTGATACAGTTTTAATGGATACTTGGTATGCAGTTAACAATTTAATGCTTTATATTGATAGTCTAGATAAAGTTTATTATTGTCCTTTAAAGATTAATCGTTTGGTTGATGATAGTTTTGGCAAAGAAAAATATAAAAATATTGAATCATTGTCATGGAGTGAAGATGAGTTAGAATGTGGTAAAATTATCAAGATAAAAGCATTCCCCTCCGAGAAAAAAGTGAAGCTATTCCGGGTTACTATCTCTACCGATAGAACGGACTATATCGCAACTAATGATATATCTCAAAGTTCTATGGATGTTACACAACAGGTGTGTAAAATCCGTTGGAAAATAGAAGAGTTTCACAGGGAGATAAAACAATTAACTGGCATTGAATCATGTCAGTATCGCAAAGGTCGTCTTCAAAGAAATCATATAGCTTGTGCTATGTTGGTTTGGCTAAGACTAAAAAACTTAGCTTACAACACAGGTCAAACTATTTATCAAATTAAGCATAATTTGCTTTCTAATTATTTTAGGACTTACGCAAGTGTCACACCAAAAATCTGTTGTAGGGTGCGTCAGACTGCATAAATCCTGCAAATAAACAGATTGTTGATATTTGACGCACCCTACCAATGTGCCAGTTGCGTAAGTCCTGTATTTAATAGGACAACTAAAACGTCCAGATATTGCTATGTCAATGGTTTAGTCTTTAGGCGCTCGGTGCAGCGTAGCCGCACCATCGCTTGTGCCAGTTGCGTAAGTCCTATTCCAGTTTTTGTCTCTTTATTTTCCTTGAGGATACCACTTCAACCTATTTTATTAATTCTTATAGAAACAAATTTACCATGAAATTTTCTCCGTATTTAAATATTAACTTGATATTAAGCTATTAATACCTCCCTTTTTCTCTATTCACATAAGTTACATTTTGTCAAAAAAAATTAGATGCCTTTCCCCTGCCACCGAACCCAACCTCAAAACCATCCCGAAAGACCTACCAAAACAACTAATCAAAGCCCTACAATCATTAGGAATCACCCAACTTTACTCCCATCAAATCAAAGCCTTACAAGCAATTAGAACAGGTAAAAGTTTCATCTTTGATTTGTAAACCGTAAGGGTTTCAGATCCCCAACTTCTTAGAGAAGTCGGGGATCTGACTTCTGTAGTGTTCAAAAATCAAATATAAGTTCTATAAACCCTAATTAGGGTTTGCTGAATAAAGCTAAAACTTAGATATATCAAGAGTTTGACAGTGAAAAAGGTGAATCAGGTGTAAGGAATAAGCGTTAAAATTGGCAAGGACTTATCACTTGGATTCAAGACTATTCTTCTCTTCTAGGATTTACGCATTGACAAGATTCCCCAAATATGTGACGTAAATTTTATCCCTTGTAGGGTGCGTCAGACACGATATTTTGACAAAAAACAGATTCCCTCTATCTGACGCACCCTACTCAATAAGTTATTCCCAAAGCCGAAAACGACGCAATTTCGTTCATTCATATCATGGTAAATTAGTGAGCGTGCGTAAGTCCTATCTTCTTCTAATTCTGACTCCTGACTCCTGACTCCTCGCCCTCACAGATAATTTTTCCGCAAACCCTAATTATTCCATTGCTTCATTCACAGGGAATCTATCAATTAACTGCATCGCTCGTTGAGCATTGCGTCGCAATACATCTGGTAAATTAGGAACATGAGGAATCTGGGATAATAAATCTAGAGTGCGGCGTAAAATTCGCACTACGTCCCCTTCATCTAAAGTGGTTTTTTCGCATAATGCTTTCCACTCAACCCCTAGCGCCCATTGTTCCACCAAGGAAATCAAGCTGATAAAACGAGTTTCCAAACCAACAGGTAAGGCTACCCCATGACGATACTGCACCTTTAACACAGCACGGCGAATTGGTTGCAATGTTAACCAAGCTGTATCCGCTTCCGTTGATAGCTGAAAATCAACTTTAGTATCTGGACGAGGGCTTTCTGTGACTAATGCGGCTATGACTGCGGCTAGGTTATGGGGACCAATATGATCTAATTCTCCACTGGCTAGAACTAAACCTAACCACAATTCGTTTTCACCACGAATGGCTGCGGCAATTTCTCCTAATTTTGTGGGAACTAAGTTATCTAAACATTTAAAGAATTGCAAAATTTCAATTAAACAGAGAAACTCTTCCCAATATCTTTGAGACTGTAGTGATACCTGTTCTTGTAAGTGTTCAATTTCTGCTTCTAATTCGACACAACGCGCTCTATTTTTGAATATTTTGGCAATGTTACCCGATTTATAAATGGGATGGTTTTCTAACTGTTCTTGGACAGCAGTTAGGCGACTGAGTTGTTCTCTTACTTCTGTGGGTAGATGGTTAAATTCTTCAGGATTGGGTATGCTTTGAGCGATCGCAATGGTGCTTTCATCACCACGAATTGATTGTCCGCGTTTTAAAATCAATTCTGAAGGTGGTATTAGCTCAGATGGAACTTCTACTCGTGGCATTTCTGCATACATATCTAATATATCTGCTGAAGTTGCCACATACCAACGGTTATTTTGCCCCAAGCAAACAAAGTAAGATGTCTCACCCACACTCACGGCTTTGTCAACCAACACTACTGTTATGGGTAGGGGTGACATGGCGTTTCTGTCGTTGAGACTCAACATAGTTCCAGATATGGCAAAATCTAGCATCATTGCCAGTTGTGCCTGTCTATCTTCCTGTGCCTGTTCTTGCAAGGTTTTGAAAATTTGGCGTTCTACTTTCAAGCGTTGACGCAGTTTTTCATATTGCATCAATTCATTTTCATCAATTGCCGCCAGTTGTGATTTAATTTGCGATAATTCGCCTTGAACTTGCTCCAGTTCTTCAAAATCTGGTTGCAAATGCAAGTTGGACATATATTGTCCAAAACTGCGTTCTATCAGTTCTCTGGCTTTTTCGATGGTGTGAGTTTGCAGCAGGTTCAAGACCATGCCGTAACTGGGTGTAAACTGACTAACTAAAGGATCAGCTTTGGATGTGGCTAAATAGGATGCTTCTTTTGCGCCTTCAAAGGGGGTTTGTAATGTTACTACATAACCTTGCATATCCATCCCTCGACGACCAGCCCGCCCTGCCATTTGCAAAAATTCCGAAGCATTGAGCAAGCGATGTCCACTATCCGTCCGTTTAGACAAAGTAGAAATAACTGTTGTCCGGGCAGGCATATTAATTCCCGCCGCTAAGGTTTCTGTGGCGAATACGACTTTAATTAATCCCTGTTGAAATAGTTCTTCGACGAATCCTTTCCAAGCTGGTAAAATACCGGCATGATGAGCAGCTATGCCTCGATACAGGGGAGCGACTTGTCCAGCCCTGCCAGCATCGGGATTCTTGCGTAAAAATTCGTCAATTTGTTGGCGGAGGATTTGGGACTCATCATTATTAACTAACCATAAATCACCAACTTCTTCAACAGCTTTATCACAACCCCGACGACTGAAGATAAAGTAAATCGCGGGCAGCATATCCCGTTCTTGCAGTTGGCTCAGGGTATAAATAATACCGGGCGGTTCTGGTCTACCAGCTTTGCCTTTTTCCCAATATCCTTTTTTAGCCTTTTTGACTAGGCGGGGATTAATTTTGGTATTAGTTTCATTTAATAAGGGAAATAAGCCCTTGGGATTACAAAAGTTAAATTCTAAGGGAACGGGGCGAAAATCGGAGTAAATCAGGTCTGTGTGACCATGAACATGATTTAACCAACTGGTAAGTTGATCACTGTTGGCAACGGTGGCAGAAAGGGCTACAAGTTGGACGCTGCGGGGACAGTAGATGATGGATTCTTCCCAAACTGTACCCCGTTGGCGATCGTTCATGTAGTGGCACTCATCTAGCACTACAGCCTCAACGTCAGCTAAGGAGATGCCAATTTGACCTATGGGCGTGCCATAGAGCATATTGCGGAAAATTTCTGTGGTCATGACCAAAATTGGTGCATCCCTATGAATGGAAGCGTCTCCGGTGAGGAGTCCAACTTGATCAAAGCCAAATTTTTCGCGGAAGTCTCGGAGTTTTTGATTAGATAACGCCTTGAGGGGAGTGGTGTAAAATACCCGTTTCCCGCGAGATAAGGCGCGATAGATGGCATATTCCCCAATGAGGGTCTTTCCTGAACCTGTGGGCGCACAGACAACTACTGAACGGTCAGCATTGAGGGAGGCGATCGCTTCTCTCTGGAATTGATCTAATTCAAAGGGGAAGATTGACCCAAGGTCAATGTCATTAGCGGAGTCGGAATAATTCACTCAATCATAATTTGCAAGCAGACTATCCACTATCATAACGTGATTCGTGGTTTGCTACGTTGATATGAAAAGCCCAAGTTGTGAGGGTATGACTGAGCCTTTTTTAATTACTTTACTATTTCAGCAATTTTGCGGAGACCTCGCCAAGCAATTACACTGACTACTTCCGCCAAGAAGTTTGTTGCAAAATTTGATCTATTTCTTGAGGAAAAGGACAATCATCAGGAAAAGAAAAAGATTGATAATCAGAGTTCTCTCGCAGAGTCGTTAATGCGCTGATATAACATTCTATAAATATTTCATCCCAATACGGTCTTAAGCTGGGAGAGTCTTCCAATAAGCCTTTCAATTCTCGCTGACTACGCTTAATTGTTTCTGTCCAACCACGATAGTCTTGAACGTAGTCTGAATAACAAAGTTTAAGACAATGTTCTAGCATTGTGATGAGCCGATTTCGCAATTCTCGCTTTTGACTCCTTCCCAAACTTTCAATCTCCTCAATTAAGTCTTCCCAGTCAACACTATGATAATTTTGCTCTTTCAATAGATTAATTGTCTCTTCAATCCAGAGGGCGTAATCTGTTTGGGTTAGCATAGTATTTTTCCTCTTTCCCTAATTTTACACTTTTTTATCATTTTACTATTTCGGCAATTTTGCACAGAACTCGACAGGCAGATTCTAATTCGCTTTGGGTAGACAATGGGGCAAATACTCGTGATATGGCATAGTGTTGATTTTCTAGTTTGACAAACACAATATCGTCGCCATTGGTTAACATTCCAAAGTTAGGTAAATCAGTGTTGGGGCTAGCCATTAAGTAAGTCAGGGTTTGTGGCAATGCTGACCAAACTGATAACATGGTTTTTTTGGATTCTAAAACAATTACCCATAGACGGTCTTGTAATACCAGTAAATCTATTCGACCCTGGAGAGTTTCTTCGCTATCAGCTATTGTTATTTGTACAGATTCTTCTGCTTTGATGCGAAAAGGTGGATCATATAAACCTGCAACGGTCAGCAATGGAGAAACAAGTAATCTAAGTACAGGACAAAAAATTGAGAGAGAGAAGAAAGTCGTCATATTTCAAATCTAAATCAGTAACAAGAGAACGCAGATAATCTAAACCGTAACGAAAAACACTTTTAGCAAAAGGTCCATGTTTCTTGATTTTGATAGGTTGGTGTTGATGCAACCATTCTCCAGTCTTGACAGCCCAACACATAGCTAATGACAGTAAAGCTAAGAGCTTACTCAATCGGTTAGAATCAATAAAATGTGTAGATTCCAAGCAAAAACCACGA
This sequence comes from Dolichospermum compactum NIES-806, assembly GCF_002368115.1. Taxonomy (NCBI): domain Bacteria; kingdom Bacillati; phylum Cyanobacteriota; class Cyanophyceae; order Nostocales; family Aphanizomenonaceae; genus Dolichospermum; species Dolichospermum compactum. Next base: position 1,722,783 of record NZ_AP018316.1, read on the forward strand.
GTTTTAAACATACCGAACAAAGTTTCAATCCCCCAACGACGGCCATAGTCAGCAATTATGGTTTGGGGAGAAGTATCAGAAATCACGATTAATAACTTGCCATCATCAAGACGTAAACCAGCTACATAAACTGAACGACCCCAGACCCAACGACGAGTAGATAAAACCTGAGATTCACCCGCAGCCAGATGAGCAAAAATGACGCTACCTGGAAGAGTCTTTTCTGTATCACTAATTAAATCAGTGTGACGAATCCTGATTCGGAATGGAATATTTGGTTCAAGCAGTAAATAACTTAACCATTCTGCCCCCACGAATTCTCTGTCAGCACTGATATAGTCAACTTGTGCATCTGGGAACAGTTGTCCAAATCGGTCAAGTAAATCCATTCGTTCATCCGTGTTGGAGTTACCTTTCTTCTCCAATATCTGCCAAACTAGGGGGTAAGCGACACCATTATGTACTACTCCCAACATGAGGATATTTAACCATATTTGACCAAAACGCCATTCAGTCCGGTCAATACTTAACACCCAAGGCTGGGGAATGTTCATGATTTTTACAATCATTTTCGCTATGACTGCATAATCTATATCAAAATCTCGGAAAAATCTTTGCAACCGTTTGTAATTGGATTCGTTTTTAGCACAGTTGCGAAAACCAGTTGCTAATTCTACCAAGTTCACTGTCTTTACTCTTAATAAAGATATTAAAAATAACGCTAAAAAGCTTAGACGCGCTCCATGCCATTCCAAATGTGGTTTTAGTGTGTCTCGTAATAGGTTAATCTGGTTCATAGGGGTTTCTTTGATTGTGTGGTAACTTTCTATGAAACCCTTTCTCTGTTTCCTTTGCAAGCTTTTTCTCTATTTTTTGTCCTGTACAGAGACAAGTAATAGCATCACCGTACTTTCTAATAAATGTCCACCTGAACGATGATAAAGATAACGTTTCCAGAGAATTTCTAGGTTGGTGTGGTCATTAGAGTTAATCTCAGGTAATTGATCATGCCATTCTGTGAAAAAATCCAAGCTACTGCGACTCAAGCCAAATCGTTTTTCTGCTTCAGCAATGGTGGTGATAGTTTCAGTAACGGCTAGTGTTTGCATGGTGGATTTTTGTCTCAGTAGTTGCATCTACGATAAAATAATTTCACCGACCTGATTTTATCTAAAACTCTATTATGACTATTGCTGAACAGATTTATGCACTTGTCAAAACTCTTCCTCCAGATCAAGCTGATGAGATTCTGACTTTTGCTGAATTTATCCGTGCTAAACATCTAAATAACAGTCAAACTGTTAAAAATATTGACGAGTTATCTTGGTCAGAATTAGTTTATTCACTTGCTGGAACTTGGAAAGATGACTTTCCCACTTTAGAAGAAATTCGCACCGAATCAGGACAAGACATCTTGCGGGAGAGCCTCTAGATGTACGTTTTGGATACCAATACCCTGATTTATTATTTCAAAGGTCAAGGAAGAGTTGCTCAAAATCTTGTTAATGTCTCTGCTCAAGAAATTAGTATTCCTACGATTGTTCTTTTTGAATTACAAGTTGGTATTGCTAAGTCCAATTCACCCGCAAAACGCACTCAACAACTTCAAGAACTTCTGAGCCGAGTTAACCTGGTTCTGTTTGATCGAGAAGCTGCTCTTGCTGCTGCTAAAATTCGGGCTGAGTTGGAGCAGCAAGGAACTCCAATCGGTCAAATGGATGTTTTGATTGCCGGTACAGCCATAGCACTTCAATCAACTTTGGTTACTCACAATATCAAAGAGTTTTCCAGGGTTTCGGGACTCACAATTGTTGACTGGTATTGACTCATAATCAATAAGCTTAACTGCTAGTCCTTGTATGGTGGATTGTTTCCCGGTAGCTGTGATTATATTGTCACTGCAACTTTACCAACTTCTGTTGATGGTTCGGGTATGGGTTGTCCATCTTCTTTCAATACTTCTAGGTATAATGCGATCGCTTCTTTAATATTTTCCTGTACTTCTCCTAAAGTATCGCCAATACTGACACAACCAGGTAAATCAGGAACATAAGCGCCCCAGTTTGTCTGGCCACGTTCATAGATGACTGTGTACTCAATCATTTTTTCCTTCATAATTTTGCTTGCTTCTAAATTGATGAGAGTGTACCTATGGGAATGTCATTACTTGGTTTTCCGGGTACAACTACGATACCTGATTTGCTTTGATGTTTGAGGATACGATGACTAACTCTATGGAAAAATTACCTAGAGCATCAGAAAAATTACTATAGTAGTGTGATATAGTGTGTATATTAAAGAATTTAGACATAACCTTTTTGTCTAACTATGTGTAAGACGCGTGCCTAAAATAACCACAAGTCTTTGGTTATTATGTAGTAAATACTAAATTACTTAGGAGTAGTATGGACAGAATTACAGAAGCTTATTTAAATGATTTTCAAAAAGAATATAGTTACCCTGAAAACATTGAAAAACCGAAATTATTTGAATATTTTGTAAATCACTGCATTGTGTCCCGTCTTCACTCTGAGAGATTTGAAGTTGAAGATGTAAGTGTAGGTGGTAGTGGAGATATGGCTTTTGATGGTGCAGCAATTATAGTTAATAATAATTTGGTGTTCTCAAAGGAAGAAATTGATGATTTAAAGAATAGATTACATGGACTAGATGTAAAGTTTGTTTTTATACAATCTAAAACCTCAAGCAAATTTGATTCAGCCGAAATTGGGAGTTTTATATTTGGAGTAGAAAGTTTTTTTAAGCATGGATTGCCTAAGCATATAAATGAAAGCATAAAAGCATTAAGAGATTTAACAGATTATATATATGAGCAATCAATTGATTTTGTAAGTAATCCGTCCTGCTTAATGTACTATGTTACTAATGGAAGATGGGAGAATGATTCAAATCTTGTACACAGAATTGATGCTGGAATAGAAACATTAAAAAAAACAGAGTTATTTGAATCCTCTAAAATCGAATTTATTCCAATAGATGCCGATAATTTGAAAATAATCTACAAAGAGTTGAAAAACAAAGTAGATAAACAAATTAATTTTGAAAAGCACACTATTATACCTCAAATTGATGGTGTGAGTGAAGCATATATCGGCATTTTACCCTGTGATGAATATCTAAAACTTATTTGTAGTAGCGATGGTAGTTTGCTGAAAAGCCTATTTTACGATAATGTTCGTGATTTTCAAGGGGATAATCCTGTTAATAGAGAAGTTAGTGAAACTCTACGAAATAATGCAATAAGAAACAGTTTTGTTTTGCTAAATAATGGTGTAACTATTGTTGCAAAATCAATTCAAAAAACTGGATCTGTATTTACAATAAGAGACTTTCAAATAGTAAATGGATGCCAGACTAGCCACATTTTACATGATAACAAAGCGTCTCTTGATAATAGTATTTATTTGCCAATTAAATTAATTGTTACTAATGATGAGGAAGTTACCAACCGAATTATTAAGGCTACTAATAGGCAAACAGAAGTTAAGACAGAAGCCTTCTTGTCACTTCAACCTTTTCAAAAAGCTTTAGAAGATTTCTACAATAGTTTTACTAGTGAGGAAGATAAAGAATATCGACTTTACTACGAGAGACGCTCTAAGCAGTACGAAAATCAAATTCTTAACAAGAGTAAAGTAGTTTCTATCACCTACCAAATCAAATGCTTTGTTTCAATGTTTTTAGATATGCCTCATAGTACACATAGATATTATGGAGAACTTTTAAAAGCAAATGAAGATAAAATTTTCGTTGAAACGCATAGTTTTTATCCATATTATATTAGTTGCTTAACGTGCCATCTTTGGGAAAATGCTATAAGAAGTGATACGATTAATCAGAGATATAAAAAGTTTCGTTACCATATTTTAATGGTCATTAGAATTTTACTTAAAGGTGCAGATAAATCACCTCTTGCTAACAGTAAAAAATCAAATAGTTACTACGTTGATATTCACAAAGTTTTGAAAGATCCAAGTAAAGTTTCAATATTATTTGCTCAAGCCATCTCTATTATTGATACTGTTGAAAGAAGTGATACTTATAGAAAGTATACACCTGCTGATCTAACGCGACTCAAAAACTTTTCTACTCGATTGATACAGTCAGCTATAGAGTATAAATCCAAGGTTATTAACGACGAATGAGTTTAACTTTTAGACAGCAATTTCAGTCAAAATAGAATAGTGTGTTTGAAGTAAGCAGCATTCCTTTAAATAAAAATATGGATACTTTAACCAAAAACCGAGAGCAAATTATTGAGTCAATTAAGACATTGCCTGAAGATTCACTCACTGAACTCATTAATTTTGTTGATTACCTGCGCTATAAAGCAACTGAAAAACAATCCCAAAAAACCAGTAACAACTTTTTGCTTTCAATTGCAGCTTTGGGAAATTCAGTAGAAAAGGATGTTTCCGAGCGAGATGAAGAAATTCTGTCCAATGAAGTTGATCCTATTCGCGGTTGGAGTTTACATCGAGATCGCTCTCCCACACCAATTTAATGAAATTTAGGACAGCGATTCCTACGGAGCGTTTCGCTATCGCACTATATTTTTGGGTACGTCAATGAAGCGATTAAATAAGGGTATGATATGGGGGTAAACCTTTGATTTCAGAAAGTGGAAGCAAGCAAATAAGTACTATGGATAATTCCCCAGGTTCAGATAGATCATCGGAGGTTTTAGTATCTGTGACAGAGTTACAGAATCAGCTTAATGAATTACTCAAGCAACTATCACCAGAAAGATTGCAGGTGTTGGCGGATTTTGCTGCTTACTTAGCAAATGTTGAAAGCGAAGCTGCAACCCAAGAACTTTTAGCAATTCCTGGATTGCTAGAACGAGTTAAGCAAAATCAAACAACACCTAAAACCCATTACACAAACTGGAGAACTCTTCGATCTGATGTATGAAGTTGTTCTCCATCCCGATGCCCAAAAGGTTTATATTAATGCTGATAAAGCCCTAGCAAAGAAAATTGCCCGATGTTTGCAGCAGCTAGAGCAAACCCCTCAGTCGCATCCCAACATCAAAGCCCTCAAGGGAGATTATGCAGGGTACTATCGCTACCGAATCGGCGACTACAGGGTCATCTATTCGATAGAAGATGAAGTGGTGCAGGTATTTGTTGTGGCTATCGCTCATCGGAGCGAAGTATATGAACAGTAAATGTGAGTTGTGATTTTACTGGTAGATTGGGATTAACAGCCTCAATTAAGTGCTATCAATACACTTTGTACAGCTAGTACCGCAAGGCGGAAGTCAAAAGTCAAAAGTCAAAATGAAGACAGTATAGGCTTTTGGAGGATTTAGAATAGTTGGTTTATTTACGCCGTTTTGTACTAGTTGTTTAGCGATCGCTCTTCTAGGCTAAGTGAATGAAATTGAGGACAGCGATTCCTAGGTCGCGCTTCGCTATCGCATTACTATTAGGATGTGATAATCAATGCTTTTTCCAATTTGGAAAAGGTATTGATAATATAACAGCTTTACATAATAGCCGTATAAATTATGTTTCGCGTCAGGGCGTAAAGACGGAAACTTTAAGACTATTTGTGTAATAATTCTAATACACACTATTTAATGGGCTATAGGGTTTGTGACTTTGACAAAAATTACCCCTGGACAACCACTGACTGATACACAAAAAAAAGGCTTACAGTTAGTATCCCTCTTGGGTGGGGGTAAACGTGATGTTGTGTTAGCCATTGATGTAACGGAAAGTGTGGGTTTAAATGACCAAGGACGTATTCGTCTACGTCAGATAGTTGAAGACAGTCTCAAACCTGGAGATTCTGTTTATGTTGTTCCCTTTGCTCAAAATGTGGTTTTTGATGAGGTTATTTCTGTAGAAAATCCATTAGGAAAACCTATATATTTTAGCAAGAAAAATTCAGAAAATATTAATAAAGTATTAGAAAAAATTCCTTTTAATTATGATCCTAACCGCTATGGTACAGATATTCAAAGAGCAGAGTTAACAGTATATCAAGGTGTGGCGCAGATTAATCAAAATCGCCTTGCAAAAAATCAATCAATTAAACCACAGTCTGTTGTTTGGATAACTGATGCAACCTTAGGTACTAAGCCCGGAATTACTTCCGAAATTTGGATAGAAACTCCTGCTGATAGTCCTTTCAGAATTGCGAAATCACCGGAGAGTGAAGAGAGACAGAATTGGATTAAGAGTTTACCTTTACAAGAGCGATCGCTCACCATTGTAACACAATCCAGTAAAGATTATCAACTATCTGTAGTAGACATTAACCCGACAATTCAAGAATTTTGTACACCAGCCCCCGGAGGTCAAGAAACTTGTTTAGTTAATCCTTATTTACTTAAACAGCTATGGTTTCCCAGTTTAATTTTATTATTATTAATAGCTGCCGGTGTTTGGAGTCTATACAAATTTGCCAGATTACAAAAAAAATGGAAATTGCGAATTAGATTTGAAGATGATGCAGAAGATGAAGAAAAATTATGTATGCTACCAAATAAGAAAAAAATCGCCATAGGTGAAGATGATCCTAGCTATGAGGATTGTATTAACAGTCCAGGAGGAGAAATTAGAGGCTATTTACAACGTCAAGGAGAAAAACTTTATTTAGTCCCAACACCAGAAGGAAACATTCAACTAAACAACAAAAAAATTACATCAAAGACTCTTATAACCAATTCTAGATTTACGCTAAATTGTCCAGATTTACGCCAGCGTGATTATCAAATAAATGTTAAAATTGAAAAATAGTATTCAGGGGAAAAACTATGACTCAAGCATCTGCAAAAGAAACCCAATCTAGAGGCATTAATCGCACAATTTGTATCGGTTTAGGTGGCACTGGGAGAGATGTATTAATGCGAATTAGACGGTTAATTGTTGACCGTTATGGAGACCTAAATAAGTTACCAATTGTCAGTTTTGTTCACATTGACACAGATAAAGCAGCCACCCAAGTTACAGGGATTAGAACAGGGAGTACCTATCATGGTGTTGACTTAAGTTTTAAAGAAGCTGAAAAAGTCGGTGCTACCATGTCATCAAGAGATGTCACCAGGTTTGTAGAAGAATTAGAACGGAGTTCAGAATATAGTAATTATGGACCTTATGAGCATATTCGGAGATGGTTTCCTCCGCAATTATTGCAAAATATCCCAGCAGTAGAAGAAGGTGCAAAAGGGATTAGACCTGTGGGAAGATTGGCTTTTTTCCACAACTACCGAAAAATTCAAGCAGCCATTGAATCCGCAGAAAAACGCACGAAAGGACATGAATCTTTATTACTACAATCAGGTTTAATCATAGAACCGGGGCTAAATATTTTTGTTGTCGGTTCTCTTTGTGGTGGTACAGGAAGCGGAATGTTTTTAGATGTTGGCTATACCCTAAAAAATCTTTATGGTGAAGACGGCGCTCAAATCTTAGGTTATTTAGTAATTAGTCCAGAATTATATGGTAATACGACTAGCATGATTGCTAATACTTATGCTGCATTACAAGAACTGAATTATTATAGTTCTCCTGGGACAAAATTTGAAGCACTTTATGATACTCAAAATGTAGTTTCTGTAGTAGAAAAGCGTCCACCATTTAACTACACTTATTTAATAAGTAATGAAGCAACAGCAGAATATTCAATACTTACCCAAGGTAAACTATGTAATGTAATTGCCCATAAGATTGCTTTGGAATTTTCTGGTGAATTAGCAGCTTCTGTGAAAAGAAATAGAGATAATTTACAAGAACATATAACCAAGTACGATGATCATCCACGTCGTAATAGCCAAAACTACTTAACATTTGGACTGTCAGCAATTTATTTTCCTCGTGATACTATTATCGAAATTGCTTTAACAAAGGTAGGTTTAGAGTTAGTCAGATTTTGGTTAAATGGTAAAGGTCAAAGTCCAGATCCTATTAACTTACTTGAGCAATTTTTAATTCAATATAGTTGGCATAATGACTTAGGAAAACGAGATGGTTTAACTAATAAATTAGCAGAGTCTGTAGAAGAATCTAATAAGACCTTTAGTAATAGTCTCAAAAATTGGCAAAATAAATTATCCCGGCTAATTGCTGAATGTAAAAACAAGGATGACCGCACTAATATCCGTCAGCAACTAGCAACAGAGTTTTATAAACAATTTCGCACAGTGCAACCAGGAGAAACAGAAAGCAGTCGCGGTTATTGGTTGACGAAATTAATGCAAGCTACTCCTAAGATTACCAAAGAACTGAATGGGAATATTGATGATTATGTGATGCAATTACTCACACCAGTAGATCCTAATTTCTCCATTAAAAATACACACAATTGGTTAGATTCTCTTCGACACGAATTACATAAATATCAACGAGATTTACAAGAATCAATTACTGATTTTGGAGGAATGAAGCGATTAGAAGATGTAGAAAGAAAATGGGATAATGCAGAACAAACAATTGAAGATATGGAAAATAAACTAGCTATTCCCTTTGTTGATTTCAAAAATATTCCATTTCAAGACGAGTGCAAAAAAGTAATGCAAGAAGTTTACAAAATTATCAAGCATAATTTTGAATTAACTGTATTGCAAGAAACTTTGAAAATGGTCAATCAATTACAAAAGCAAGTTCAAGAAAAAGAAAAGCAAATTGCAGCTTTTAGTAGTTTAGTAGACGACTTGGAAAGTGCTTATGAAAAAGAGGAAAGAGAATTAAAACAATTGAATTTCGATGAAATGAGTGGAGAGGCAATTTTTGATACTGAGGATATAGAACTTTGCTATCAAACAATGATCCCAGAAAATGATAGTCGTCCTCAATTAATATTGGCAAGTTCAGAACTTACTGAACAAACCGATAGAGGAGCATCTTTAGGATTTTTCCTGAATATGGAACGCACTACTTATTCTCAGCTAAAAGAAAAAATTGATTTGAAAGTTAATACTTTATTTGCTTTTCGTGGTAGAAATATTGTTACTTCTGTGATTAAACGCTTGATCCAGAAATATTCTTTATCTGCACGTTCAATTCGTTTAAAGCAAATTATCCAGGAATCTCAACCACTTTTACGTTTAGATTTGGAGGATAGGTATTTTGTACCTGATAAGGGCAAAAGTAGTAAATTAATAGGTTACAAGGATACAGAAGAATTAGAAGTGGCACAGTTTAAAAGTCTATTGACACAGGATTTATCTGTACAACAAAGTGACTTACAAGAAGTGCAAGCAGATGATGAAATTTTATTTGTGAATGAATACGGTGGGTTTCCTTTGAGATTAATTATTGGGTTGGGGAAAATGAGAAACCCATATTTAAAAGAAAAAAATTCTGGTAAATCTTTTTTGCACAATGATTATCGTATATCCTTTCCTGATATTGTACCACCTAATGCAGGAAAAATGGAAGAAGTAGAAAATATTTTTTATCCTTGTTTGGCATTAGAACTGTTAACAGAAAATCATGATACTCAAGAATTAGAGTTTCAATATTATGACCATTTTCAGAATAGCTATGATACTGTTTCTTTGAGTGGAATTTGGATAGAATCTTTGGAATATCTAGCTAGTAATCCCAATATGACTGAAGCATTAAAGCAAATTTTATATAATACAATTTTGGAAATGGAAAATAATCCCACATTATGGGTAAATGAATATTTACCCAAGTTGCGCCAATTTCCTGATAAGCTGACCAGAATTTCCGAAGATAATCCTAATTCTCTCTATAAGACAAGAGTATATACAGATACAAGGAATACTAACGATAATACAAGGGAGGGGGTTATAAATCTTTTTTTGAAGAAAATGGAGGCGAAATTCGGAAACACAAATCCAACTTTACCAAGAAACAATACAGGAACTCAAAAAGCTATTGTGGGGGAAATAGTTGCTAATTCTGCTGATAATCGCTCAAGACGACGACAAGAATTAGAGCAGCTTCAACAAGATTTAGATAAAGGTTTTATGACTTCAGAAGAATACGAACGAGAAAAACAAAGAATTTTTCTCCAATATCCACTGTAGTTTTTTATGGGTAGTTCATATCTACCCAATTCTCACATTTTTTTGCACTACTTATTTCACTACCACAGGTCACTTTTATGCCAGCAATACCACTTTACTTAATTCTCATCACTCTCTTACTGGTCGTTATTCCATCTGTGATTACTATTGTTATTCGCATATCTCTTTACCGCTATTTAATAGATTTGACTAATGAAGTCCAAAAATTAATCAAAACAGGATCAGTAGGAGGACAACGGAAAATTATCCAAACATTAGAAGATAGATTTGAAAAAGCTAGTAAACAATTAGAACAGGTAAATACAGGAGCATTAATAGATCAAATTTATAGTCAGGAAACAATTAAGGGATTTACCTTTACCTGTGAACAAATAGATTATTTATGTCGCATTTTGCCAAATTTACTGTTAGCTTTTGGGTTACTTGGTACTTTTTTAGGTATCACTATTAATCTATCTACTCTCAGTCAAACGATTAATCAAGCTAATGCTAGTGATGTCAGTAATTTAGTTACTGAGTTAAAGAAACCATTGGAAGGAATGAGTATTGCATTTACTACCAGTTTAACAGGACTATTTTTCAGTGCTTTGGTAACAATAGTCAATTTCATCTTTAATAGTGGACTTGCTAAATATCGCTTAATTAGTTCTTTAGAAGATTATCTAGATAATGTATATTTTCCTAAAGTGCAGGGTGATAACCGTCTTGATAAAATAGTTAATAGAATGGTATCTCAACAGGATGAATTTTTAACAAATTTTGGGAAAATAGTGCGAGAAGCTGTAGAACAATCTATGGGAAAAGTCGCAAAACAAATTGCTGACGGGAATAAAGAAACTACAGATTTAGCTAGACAGGTTTATGAAAAATTTACAGTTTCTGCTGGAACTATATCTAGTGCTGCTAATGAGTTCAGAAGTTCAATGTCAGAATTAAATATAACATCTCAGATATTTAAACAGTCTGCTGAAACTTTTAATAAAAGTGAGTTTCCTCTCAAATTATCATTAGCTACTGTAGATTTGGGTAATACACAGCAGAAATTTTCTGAGTCAGCTACAAGTTTAGCAGCAACAACGGAATTGATTATAAATGCCTTAATTGAAATAGAAAATTCTAGTCAGAGTTTAATTAATTTAGGAGAAGAAATAAAATCTATGAACCAAACTTCAATTCAGGTATTAGAATTACATCAAAATAACCAAAATCTTCTTAGTGAAATTATCCCCCAACTTCATGCAGGAGCTAATATTTACGAAAAAGCAATTAGTAAATTAGATGATTTAGATCAAAGAGTGGGAGATAAATTCAATAATTTTGATCAATTAATCACAGCTATCAGTCAGTTATTAGAAAATGTGAAAACATATACAACGGAATTAATTAGCACGGTTTCAACGGAAACTGAAAATTCTAGTCAGAGTTTAATTAGTTTAGCTGAAGAGATAAAAGCTATGAACCAAACTTCAATTCAGGTATTAGATTTACATCAAAATAACCAAAATCTTTTAACTGAAATTATTCCCGGACTTCAGCAAGGAGCTAATAGTTACGAAAAAGCAACTAGTAAATTAGATGATTTAGATCAAAGAGTGAGCGATAAAGTCAATAGTTTTGATAAATTAATCACAACCATTGATCAGCTATTAACAACTGTAAAAACATATACAAATGATGTGAATACTACTATGAATATAGCATCTAATCAAATAGATGCCAATAATCAAAAACTGATGAAATCATTAGAGAATAATAATTCTCAACTAATTTCTGAATATCAAAATGTCAGTAATACCATGATTCAAGGAATTGACAGACAAACTAATGTCAACAAGAAGGGTTTTGAGGCTAATATTAAAGGTTTGGAGTTATTAATCAAGAATCTTGAGGAATATCAACAAAAACTTGATTAGACAAATACCGATACATCAGGTGCGTTACGCTGGTGCTAACACACCCTACTGTTTAAGTTGACTAACAAATTTACAAAAATAAAACATTGCAACTATGGCTCGTCGTTCACGCTACACAGAATATAATGAAGACCTAAACGTTTGGCCAGCATTTACTGATTTAATGTCTAATGCGTTTATGATATTGGTTTTATTTTTGTTTTTAACTATTATCATATCACAAATTAATAAATCACAGATTAGTAAAAATATCAATCAAAGTGTTCAAAGTTCGGAACAGTTAGCTTTAAAAATTAAACAATTAAATGAGCAGATAAAATACTTACAAATACAATTAGAATCTCAAAAAAAGTTAACAGATACACCACCAATTATAGTTATAAAAGATCAAGGTGTTTATAGATTTGCTTCTGGTAGTGCGGAAATTCCTCAACAAATGTCAAATTATATCTTGCAGCAAATAGTACCAGAAATAGAAGCTAGAACTAAACAATATGGTATTAACGTGGTAGAAATAATTGGACACACGGATGGACAAGCTAATGGTAATATAATAAGTAATTTAGATGTTAATTTAGAAGGTGTAGTTAGTGGTAACGGACTTGTAGGAAAATTACAAGCTGGTTCTAATGCTGATTTAGGATTGCTGCGTGCTTTGTCAGTTGTTAAGGTGCTGCGTGATATTCAAAAAAAAGAAGGCAAACTATCTGGATTATCGTTTCGCGCTTATTCTGCGGCACAGTTAATATTACCAAATGGACAATTTGCAGGAACAGCGCGTCAAGATGATGTTACCCGACGACGAATTGAAATCCGATTTACACGGTTAGGAGAAGTGCAAGAAGTTAGATAAAAAATCACTATTTTCTCTATCAAAATCTATTTCTGATTTCCCAATCTCATCAGCTATGCAAAATCTCACCAGAATTACCCGCAATCTAGAAGTAATGGGCGGTAAACCCTGTATTCGGGGAATGCGTGTTACAGTTGGTACTATCGTTGGACTAATGGCATCTGGACACAGTGCAAATGATATTCTCAAGGCTTACCCATACCTTGAAGAAGCAGATATATATGAAGCTCTTGCCTATACTGCATGGCGGTCTGAATAAATTGAAGTCCCGCTGATAAGTGCATGAAAATTTTGATTGATATGAATCGTGGAAAAAATGAATTACGAAAGTTTTTCTCAGAGCCACAAAAAGTAATCCAAAAATGACCTTTATGATTTTAAAATTTTCTCAATCATCCGATTAGCTTGGGAACTATAACTACCACCAAACAAATTAAAATGATTCAAAACATGATACAGATTATATAACGTTTTTCTGTTTTCATACCCTGGCTGTAAAGGATATATCTCTTCATAGCCTTGATAAAAAGTTGGCGGAAAACCTCCAAATAATTCTGTCATAGCGATATCAACTTCTCTATCGCCAAAATAAGTTGCTGGATCAAATATTACTGGTTCATCCTCAACCGTAAAACCTGCATTTCCTCCCCATAAATCCCCATGTACTAAAGCCGGTTGAACTTGATAATTTGCTAATAATTCGGGAATAGCTGCTAATAGTCTTTCTGCTAATGGAAAACTGCCGCCGCGATTTTTTGCTAACTTAAATTGATAACCTAAACGATGTTGAATATAAAATTCAATCCAAGAGTTAGAAAAATTGTTAATTTGTGATGTAGAACCGATAGTATTATTAATATCCCAGCCAAACCCTTGACTAGTGGTAGTTTTGTGCATTGCTGCTAATTTGCGTCCCATTTCTTGCCAAGATTTATGATTACCGGTGGTCATTTCGAGCCATTCCAGGACAAGATAGCTAGAATTACCTGTAGTTCCCCAACAGATTGGATCGGGAACGCGGATAGTTCCTGTGGTAGACATTTGCTGTAAACCAAGCATTTCCGCTGCAAACATTGAGACGTGAGAAGCTTGATTCAGTTTAACAAAATAAGTTAATTGGCGATCGCTGATAGCAAAACCCTGATTAATACACCCACCACTAATGGATAAATGCTGCTGACTGACAAATTTTTCGCCAGTAACTCGGCTAATATGGGTATCAATTTCCGTCCAAATCATAGTTTGTCTATTCTGAGTTGTTAAACATAGATTACCAACAATTAACGACTATAGCGGTATGCACTTTCATGAGCCCAGTCAGCAAATCGTAATGTAGGGGCGGGGAAACCCTACATTATATTGCTAAATTCAGTGATGAAAATGAATACCTATGAAGATATCATAGACAAATTCCCGAAAGTCCTGCTTCTGCAATAACCCGGAAGTTTGCGGACTGCCTTTTTCGTCTAATAATGGCTTCATCAAATAATAAGCTGGCTGGTAATTATACCAAGGAATCGAAGGCCAGAGATGATGAATTAAGTGGTAATTCTGCCCCAAAATTAGGATATTGAGAACCTTGCCAGGATAGACGCGGGCGTTTTTCCAGCGATTTCTCTCAACAAAAGGACGGTGAGGTAAATAATCAAAAAATAACCCCAAAGTTATTCCTACCAAGAAAGCGGGAATAAACCAAAAGTTAAGAATATAGCCCAAAAAATGATATTGGACAGAAATATAAACAATAGTAATGATAATTAGGCGACTAATAAACCATTCTAGTAGTTCATAATTACGCCATAACCGTCTTTGAAAGAAAAATACTTCATGGTACAAAAATCTCACCGCAATTAAGAACAGGGGACCACCTGTAGAAACGTAATGATCTGGGTCATCCTTGGGATGATTAACATTACCATGATGCTGTAAATGTACTCGTGTAAATACTGGAAAAGCAAAAGCTAAAATCAAGGCACTACAATGCCCTAACATAGCGTTAACAATTCGATTGCGATGGGCAGATTGGTGACAAGCATCATGAATCACCGTTCCTGAACAATGAAGTGCTAGAGTATTGACACTAAAACACAACCAATGCGGCCATTCCCAAAGCCAATACCCAAAGTTAGATAAAACTAACATCATCACCACAACTAAAAACATTAATAGCGTGGGATTAAAATCACCAGGAGGTGATAAAAGTTCTTTGGGGGGAATTGTCAGTGGCTTTTGTGCCTCCGACGTGATCATTCTTAACTCCTTTAATAATCAATCTTTACGGATCATACTATTAATCTTAGTGAAGAGTAAAGTTATGTAAAGCAAGATTTATCCAGAGTCGTGGTTAAGAATGTGTAAATAAGGCTATGATCCTTGGCTAAAGCAGTGCTTTGAGACAAAAAACTTTCTGAGGAGAAAGTTGCCGATCAGATTAGTGTACGATATCAAAACTATACCATGATTAGCTCTCTAACTGCTTATAACATTGATATAGTAGTGACCGAAAAGAGAGAGTCTGTTTAATTCATAACCATTTGCAAAAAGATGGCGATCAATGGAAAAATGATTTGCTGATACAGTCAGTTTTTCATGATCCAAAATCTCAAATCTTAAATGGTATGAGAAAAGATGACGATAAATTCCCAGGTAGATCCCAAAAATCTTGAACCCAGCCCATGACGCAATTAAGAGATTCTCAGCGCCGAACTAAAATTGTTGCTACTATCGGACCTGCTACCAGCAGTCCAGAAATGCTAAAAGCGATTATTGAAGCGGGTGCAACAACGCTACGGCTCAACTTTTCCCACGGAACTCATGCTGACCATCAGCGGAGTATTCGATTAATTCGGCAAACCGCTTTTGAACTGAATAGACCGGTAGCAATTCTGCAAGATTTACAGGGTCCAAAAATTCGCTTGGGGCGGTTTGAAACGGGTTCGATAATTTTAGCAAAAGGCGATCGCTTCATATTGACAAATCGCCCCATAGAAGGAACACAGGAAATAAGCTGTGTTACCTACGATTACTTAGCCGAAGAAGTCCCCGTCGGTTCAAATATCCTCCTCGATGATGGCAAAGTCGAAATGGTAGTGGAGGAAATTAACCGCGAAAAAGGTGATTTACATTGTCGGGTAACAGTTCCAGGTAAACTTTCCAACAACAAAGGTGTTAACTTTCCGGGAGTTTACTTATCCATCAAAGCCATGACCGACAAAGACCGCGAGGATCTGATGTTTGGTCTAGACCAAGGAGTTGATTGGGTAGCCCTTTCCTTTGTCCGCAATCCCCAGGATATTATCGAAATTAAAGAACTAATTTCCAGCACTGGCAAAAATGTCCCTGTAGTTGCCAAAATCGAAAAACATGAAGCCATTGAACAAATGGAAGCAGTTTTATCTTTGTGTGATGGGGTGATGGTTGCCAGAGGTGATTTAGGTGTAGAACTACCAGCGGAAGACGTACCCGTGCTACAAAAACGGCTCATTGCCACAGCAAACCGCCTGGGAATTCCCATTATTACCGCTACCCAAATGCTAGATAGCATGGTCAGTAACCCCCGTCCTACCCGTGCAGAAGTATCCGATGTTGCCAACGCCATTTTAGACGGCACAGATGCGGTAATGCTGTCCAATGAAACCGCCGTTGGTAGTTTTCCCATAGAAGCTGTAGCCACTATGGCCAGAATAGCCGAACGGATTGAACAAGAGGAAACCCTGAACACCAATTCCCGTCTATCACGAGATAAAAGGCGTTCTATTCCCAATGCGATTAGCCAAGCTGTTGGTCAAATTGCTGAGAATTTGGGCGCAGCGGCAATTATGACTTTGACACAAACCGGGGCTACAGCCCGCAACGTTTCTAAGTTTCGCCCGAAAACGCCAATTTTAGCCATTACACCTCATGTTAATGTAGCCCGACAGTTACAGATGGTCTGGGGAGTTAGACCGCTGTTGGTGTTAGAACTACCTTCTACAGGTCAGACATTCCAAGCCGCTATTAATGTCGCCCAGGAAAAAAACCTCCTCACTGAAGGTGATTTAGTGGTCATGACCGCTGGTACGCTTCAGGGTGTTTCTGGGTCAACGGACTTGATTAAGGTAGAAATAGTCACAGCCGTACTAGGTCAAGGAATTGGACTGGGACAAGGTTCTGTAAGTGGTCGCGCTAGAGTAGTTCATAATGCTATGGATGCGAGTAACTTCAACCCCGGAGATATTTTGGTAGCATCCCGCACTGGTGTTGATTTTGTAGAAGCAATTCGTAAAGCCGGGGGGATTATTACTGAAGAGGAAAGTCTCACCAGTCACGCCGCAGTTATTGGTTTACGTCTCGGTGTACCAGTAATTGTAGGCGTGAAGGATGCGACACAAGTAATTAAGGATGGTGCAATTTTGACTTTGGATATACAGCGGGGTTTAATTTACTCTGGTGTGGTAGGAACTTAAACAATTAAAAATTCAAAAAAAATAATTTTGGATTTTTAATTTTTGGGTTTTGAAAACAAGCTACGGTGCAGACTTCTGAGATGGTGTAAAGGGGTTTTTTCACGCAGAGACGCAAAAGGCGTTTTCTGCGTCTTGATTTTATTCAGCGAAAATTTCCGCTAAGATATCCAAAACGGCTTTTTGTTCTTCTGTGGTAATTTGACCTAGAAGTTTGATTAGTCGAGTTTTATCTATTGTGCGAATTTGGTCAAGTACGATTTGCCCTTCTTTTCCTTGAAATTGACAGGTCACTCTTGTGGGGTATGGTTGCCCTTTTGTTGTCATTGGTGCAACTATTACGGTAGAAATATGATGGTTGATTTCGTTGGGTGAGATTATTAAGCAAGGGCGTGTTTTTTTAATTTCACTGCCAATGGTAGGGTCAAGATTAACTAGGAAGATATCAAATCTGTTAACTACCATTGCCATTCATCTTTATCCCATTCTGTTGTGTTGATATCATCTAATAAGATATCATCGCCTTTTTCTGCCATTTCTATAAATGCTTTTTCCCAACCTTTTCTGACTTGTTCAACTGGGCGAATAATGAGATGATTTCCTTGAACTTCTATTTCTACTTCTGAGTTAATTCCACTTTGTTCTAATAGGGTTTTGGGGATGCGTAACCCTTGGGAGTTGCCGATTTTGACTATTCGGGTTTTAATTGCTGTACCCATTTTTTGTAATTGCGGATAGGGTGGTGATTACATTGTAATTACAAAGATGGGAATAGTCAAGTACCTTTTAACTGTAATGTCTTGTGTAGTGTTGATTTTGATTGAGTTTCACGCAGACAAGTGAGAATGTGTTATTTTATTTATTTTACAGTAAAATCTCAATCAAAGATAAAAATATGACAGACTAACTATATGACTAAAGCTGAATCTGCTAAACATTTTGAAACTTTTCAAAATTCACCAGAAATGGAAATTTATAAGAACTTACTAGCTTTGAAAGCGAGCTTTCGTGTTTTCAACGGAAACTTTAATGAACTCCAAGAATATCTAGAGCATCTCAAAACACCAAATGAGGCTTTAGTTAAGTATTCTTACAATAAAAGAGAAAATATAGAAGCTTTAATAGATGAAAGTTCGAGGTTATTTCATAACTTCCTTTCATCTGCAAAATCATTAGTAGATCATACAAGAGTAATTGTTAATAGATTATATCCGGCAGATCATGAATTTAATCAAGAGTATCAAAATAAGCTTCAAGCAGATTTAGCAAATCATCCTATCCAAAAGTTCATACAAAATTTACGTAACTACACTCAACATTACACTTTACCAATACCTGATTTACAGATTGCTTTTGGAGAGGATATGAAATTCACTATGCAGATCGATACTAAGGAGCTACTAAAGTGGAAGAAATGGGGGGACTCAAAACCATATTTAGAAAATCTCGGAGACAGTTTTTCACTTGTAGATTTAGCTAATGAATATTATCAAATAATTCAAGATTTTTATGTATGGCTAACTGAGAGACAACATAATATTCATCAACAAGACTTAGAAAATCTTAAAAATATGCAAAAAGACCTCTAATATACAAGATTGGGTTGAGTAACAAAACCTTACATAATTAAGTTTTTGAGCAATTTCCCTAATCTTCTTCTCACGACACCAAAACTAGATTGAGATGCTATAATATAGATAGCAGTCAAGAGGTCTGACTTTTTCGGATCGCGGTAGCAAGGTCTACCCTTGACTGATTTTTATTGTCTAAGGATACATAACAGCCATGTACTTGCTGTATGCAGATGAGTCAGGTACTACCCATGACCAAAACCAGCAATATTTTGTACTGGCTGGATTCTGTATATTTGAACGTCAAGGCTATTGGATTTCTGATCAGCTTGATAAAATTGCTGCTAGATTTGACCCCGCAGATCCTTTATCAGTTGAATTACACGGTAGTCCAATGCTAAGTGGTAGAGGAAAGTGGAGAAGCTATTCTAAAAGTGATAGAGAGAAAGCTATTGAAGATATTTTGCAGGTTTTTTTACAGTCACACCCAAGTAACAGATTATTTGCAAGTGTTATTAAAAAGACTTTAGTATCTCCAAAAGACCCTGTTGAAGTTGCATTTGAACAACTTGCTAGTAGATTTGATAGATATTTGATAAGGCTTCATAAACATGATCAGGACTTACGCAACT
>NZ_AP018316.1:1742584-1814206 GCF_002368115.1 Dolichospermum compactum NIES-806
TTTAGTGTGACACTTGCGTAAGTCCTAATGATAATACACAGAGAGGTATTATCATTTTTGATAAATCTACGTATGAAACAACCATTCAATCTTTAGCAACTGATTTTAGAACTATTGGCTACAGTTGGGGTGTAATCAGAAATTTTTCTGAAGTACCATTATTTTTAGACTCAAAAGCTTCGAGATTAATTCAACTTGCTGATATAATTGCTTACGCCATTTTTAGGAATTTTGAAAAGGGAGATAGTAGATTTTTTTCTATCATTCAGCAAAGGTTTGATTCTGAAGGTGGTATAGTTCATGGATTACATATCCTGCAATAAATTTCAAGAAATTGATATGCAAATCCCTGTAATTGAGTAATTAAAGTAGATGCACAATTACAATACAGAAAAGATTGAAATAAAAACCAGTAGCGGTAACGTATTTGCTGATTTAGATTTACCCAACCCAGAGGAAATGCTAGTAAAAGCAGAACTTGCACGTAAAATCAGTAATGCTATTATTGCACGTCATATTACACAAGCAGAAGCGGCTGAATTATTAGGAATTGATCAACCAAAAGTTTCTGCTTTAATGAGAGGAAGACTTGCAGGGTTTTCTCTAGAAAGAATGTTTAGATTTCTCAATACTTTAGGAATTGATGTAGAAATTACAGTCAAACCTAAATTGAGAGATAATGCACGGATAACAGTAGTTTAATTTGCACTGATTCAAAGTCAAAATTCAAGGAAATTATGACTACATCTATTTCTGATCCAATTATTCAACAATTAAACATAATACCTCAAGACTTGCAATATCAAGTCCTGGAATTTGCCCGCAATTTAACAAAATCAAAAATCAAAGGTGTTCCCGGTGAAGAATTACTAAAGTTTGCCGGTTCAATACCCAAAGAAGACTTACAGCTAATGAGTGAAACAATAAAACAAGATTGTGAAAAGGTTGACTTTGATGAATGGTAGATACTTACTCGATCTCAAACTCTCATTCCTCTGTGTTCTCTGTGTTCTCTGTGGTTCGTTTTTAGTAACTTGTGCGTAAGTCCTAAAGATAAAAAGAAATAATCATGACAGAACATATTGAAATAAAAGCCAGTTTTAGCAAGGTATTTATAGTATTGCTAAAACCAGCCTTTTGATTGAATATTGGTACAGTATCTAGAATGATACCTCTTGTCTTTAAGTCAGTTCAATTTGCGAATCATCACCAATTAAAAAGCGTAATGCTTTAGGACGACGGGGGGCAATACTTAATTGGGCGCGTTGTCCAATGAGGCTATCAATAATTCGTTGTTGAATTCCAGTGATTTTAGCACCTTCTAATACTACGCTGTGTTCTAAATCTGTTTCTATGAGGGTTGAATTATCGGCAATACTACTATAAGGCCCGATAAAACAGTTTTCTAAATAACAGTTATTACCAATGATCACAGGTCCGCGAATTGTACAGTTAATAATTTTAGATTCAACACCAATTTCTACTCTTCCAGTAATCTGGGTTGTAGAGTCAATATCACTCAGAATTGATTTTGTTAAATAGGTATCAAGAATGAGACGGTTAGCTTCTAATAAATCATCTTTTTTACCTGTATCTAACCACCAACCTTCAAGATTACAAGCTAAAACTTCTTTTTCTTGATCTATTAAACATTGAATCGCGTCAGTAATTTCTAATTCTCCTCTAGCTGAAGGTTTAATCAGAGAAATTGCATCATGGATAACTGGTAAAAAGAAATAAACTCCTACCAATGCTAAATTTGAAGGGGGAATTTTAGGCTTTTCAATTAACTGTAAAACTCTGCCATTTTGATCTACCTTTGCCACACCAAAAGCACTAGGATTTCTAACTTCCCGTAACAGAATTAAAGCATCTGGTTGTTGTTGAGTAAATTTATCTAAAAATGAACTCAAATCACCTTGTTGAATCAGGTTATCACCTAAATACATAGCAAAGGGTGAATCTTTTAAAAAAGGACGGGCAACCTGGACAGCTTGGGCTAATCCTGCCGGTTTTTCTTGTAAAATATAGGTGATATTAACGCCGAACTTTTCGCCATTTCCGGTTTTACTCTTGACTTCTTCCCCGGTTTCTGGGCTGATAATAATACCAATATCAGTAATCCCTGCTGTAGCCATTTCTTCAATGCCGTACCATAAAATTGGTTTGTTGGCAACGGGTACAAGTTGTTTTGCTCCTGTATAAGTTAATGGGCGTAAACGAGTACCTTTTCCACCGGATAAAATTAGGGCTTTCATAGAGATTTTTCTTGTAATTCTTTTAACATTAATCTGAGTTCTTGTCGCCAATGAGGAGAATAAGTTCCCAAGACTTTCGATATTTTCTCACAAGCGAGAACGGAATAGGCAGGACGTTTTGCGGGAGTGGGATATTCAGGAGTGGTAATGGGGATAATATTTTCAATTTTTAGGGGGAAACCGAGTTTTTCTGCTTCTTCAAAGATAGCTATGGCGAAGTCATACCAACTGGCTACACCACTATTTGTATAGTGATAAATTCCCGCAGTTTCTGATGCTAATTGGGGGATAATTTGGGTAATTGCTAAGGCTATATTTCGCGCCCATGTAGGACTACCAATTTGATCGGCAACTACTCTCACTTCTGGTCTTTCTTTACCAAGACGTAACATGGTTTTGACGAAGTTACTTTTGCCATAAGTTCCATAAACCCAGGCTGTACGGAGAATTAGATGTTGAGAGCAAATATTTTGGATTGCTATTTCTCCGGCTAATTTTGTTTGTCCATATACACTCAATGGATTGGTATTATCGGTTTCTTGATAGGGATGATTACTGTTGCCATTAAATACGTAATCTGTGGAAATATGAATGAGGAAGCTTCCTGATTTTTGACTTTCTTCGGCGAGAATTTGGGGGGCTAATGTGTTGACTATGTGAGCATTTTCTGGCTCACTTTCGGCTTTATCTACTGCGGTGTAAGCAGCGGCATTGATAATTATTTCAGGTTGGTTTTCTCTGATGATTTGGCGTAAGTTTTCCGGTTGAGTTAGGTCTATTTCTGGACGGGCAAGGGCAATAACTTTGTGGTTGGATGCTAGTAGGGTATGTTGTAGTTCTGTACCAACTTGTCCGTTACTACCTATTAATAATATTGATTTATTCATAAACTTCGGCGTTTTTGAAAGTTGGAGCGTTGCTATCTTTAGCTGATAAAATTGGGGGTGTTTTCAGAGGCCAATTTATCGCTAAATCTGGATCATTCCAAAGGATTGAGCGATCGCCTCCTGGTGCATAATAGTCTGTAGCTTTATACAAAACTTCGGCAGTTTCTGACAGCACCAGAAAACCGTGAGCAAACCCTGCTGGTATCCACAATTGGCGTTTGTTTTCGGCACTGAGTTCGTAACCTACCCATTGTCCAAAGGTGGGGGAGTTTTTTCTAATGTCTACTGTGACATCAAAGATTGTCCCCACAATGGCCCGGACTAGTTTACCTTGAGGTTGGATGAGTTGATAATGTAATCCTCGCAGGACATTGTATTCAGATTCTGAATGATTATCTTGAACGAAGTTGACTGTGATTCCTAGTTTTTCTGTGAATGTTTTTTGATTGTAGGATTCCAAAAAAAAGCCCCGCGAGTCTTGGAATACTTTGGGTTCGAGGAGCAGGACATCAGGAATAGAGGTGGAGATAATATTCATTGAGTTGTTAAATCTCGGAAATAACACTCATAATAATATCACCTTTCAGTCAATCCCTGACACGAGAACCCAGAGGAACTATATAGCATTTCCGGCATTGCTGAATTGAGGTATGAAAATCAAATATTCTAGTTCTTAAACTCTTACTCTCTGCGTTCTCTGCGCCTCTGGGTGAGAAAAAATCATACCTTCATTCACCAATGCCGCATTTCCTAGTAGTCTGTTAAGAAATAATTGACGGGTAAATAAATTTTTCCTTCTTCCTTCTTCCTTCTTCCTTCTTTCTTACTCCTAACTCCGAACTCCTAACTCCGAACTCCTAGCTTCCAAAACTGTTCCCCGCAAACACACCCGATCTAAATTTGCGCCATTTAACTTCACTGCATCTAATTCAGCACAGAGTAAATTAGCCCCAGTTAAATTAGCCCCTGCTAAATTTGCTTTTCTTAAATCTGCTTCTTCAAGATTCGCTTCAATTAGTACAGCACCTTGCAAATCTGCACCGCTTAAATCTGCACCTTTGAGATTAGCTCCCGTTAAATTTGCACCTCGTAAATCTGCACATCGCAAGTCAACACTCTGCAAATTTACACCCTGCAAATTAGCGCCACTTAAAAAAGCACCGGCTAAAGATGCATCGTTGAGGATTGCTCCCATCAAGTTACTACCCCGTAAGTTGCTCCCACGTAAGTCCGCACTTGTCAAGTTAGCCTGCATCAAGTTTGCACCCATCAGGTTAGCCCGCAAGTCTGTTTCTTGCAGATTAGCCCCCATTAAATTTGCACCTTCAAAATGACCACCCTCTAATTTAGAACCAGTGAAGTCAGCCCCCACCAGTTTAGCCCCTGTTAAATTTATCTTCCTTAAATCTAGGTGAGATAGATCCTCATCTTCTAAATTTGCACCGGGGAGTTGTTTGTTTTGCCCTAATCTAATGGTTTCTATATTCATTTGCTGTACATTGAAATCTGCTCACTACTTTTGTTGTCGGTATCCCAACGCGAGTCGAGTAACCATAAACCGCTGCTGACCTTGGGTGTCATTATCGGTAAATCAAGCCCCTGTTGTAAACCCATCACTAATAAAGTTAATGTATCTACAAGTTTAGGATCAAACCTGGTGGATTGTTGTTTTCGGCACTGGTCTAAGGACTGAGCAAATATCTCTGCTCCTCCTTCGCTTAAATATTTATACTGATTGATTTGTAGCTGAAATTCTGCTACCAATGACAAAATTCGTGATTCTAAGGGAATATCATCACCGGCTAAACCTGCGGGTTCACCAGCACCATTCCACCATTCGCTTTGGTGAGTAATAATCTGGGCAATAGCTCGTAGTCTTGGCATGATTCGTAATGCTTGCGCTCCTGGTACGAGGGGACAAGCTAGGGGACAACTAGCGGCTTCTTCTTGATAAGCTGTTGTTATATGAGTCGGACTAATCAGGCTTTTGGCTTTTTGCATTGGATCTAGACGATGCAATAAAGCAGCTAGGCGTAATCTTTTAATTTGCCATGCTGGTAAATCCAATAATTGCCCCATTGTTTCAGCGAGAGATGCTACTTCTGACGCGGCTACAGGATTACGGCTATCTGCTAGATCAATCAATTGTGCCATCCGCAAAAATGCCTGAATTTCGTTAGATACCAAGTTACGATCTAGAAATTTTTGGTGGGATGCGGTGAGAATAGGTAAGTTACCTTGTCCGGTTTTGAGGTAATCAACAACACGAGAGACAACGGTAGCTACTTCTTCGCCCGGACAGATAGCTGGGTGAATTGCTTGTTTATATTGACTCAGTTTGAGTGCTAGTTCAGGATGATAGTCTTTAATGTGAGCGATCGCTAACTCGGCGGTTTCCTCCACCAATTCCGGTTCAAATGTCCATAAACCATAGAATTTACGCTCTAAATCGCAAGTTGGCAACCCATCTTTCCCATAGTCAGCTTCAGATAACTCTTGACAAATTACCATAGCCGTGTAATCAGGAGCTAAAATAATCAAGTGCCACTCCTGCGCCACAGGATCATCAGCAGCTAATCCCACCAAATCAATATTAGGTAATTGACCAGTCGGATGTTCAGCAAAACCAGCATCAGCCGTTGCCATAATTACAATTTCCCGGCTGTGTTGCGCGATATCTGCGTATCTTTGAGCCTCTTCCAGATACCATTTACCCTGCTGGAAAGCCGTAATCACCAAAGGGTCATTATCTTTAGTTAAAATATGATCTTCCAAAGCATGGCAGAGAGACACTAAGGTATTTTTATAGTACACGCCAAAATGAATAGGTCTAGCACTATGGCGGTGAGATGCTTCTAACTGTTGGAGAATTGAACCTTGTAACATGGAATTAATTGGGGATTTCAGATAATACGGCGGTTATAAACCGCGCCTACACAGGTAAAACCCACCTTCGTGGGTTCAATATCTTAAGTATTAATTAGTCCGCGCAGGCAGACTTTGTTTGTGTAGCCGTGATTTCTAATCGCCCAGGAGTTTTAAGATACGCTTACTAATTGTTTCTCTGGTTTTTCTATCGGTGCAGAAAGTGCATCTTCCAAATCAGCACAACCCAATTTGGCTTCTAAAATATTCATCACTTCCCGTCCGAAGTCATTGGGATTTTGTCGCCAAGCTTGTAAGCACACCTCACCAAAGAAAGAACCTAATGGTTCAGGATTCCAGAGGAGTTTTTTAGCTGTCCAAGGCATTAAACTCATAGGATCATAACCAGGTTTGAGAATACCCTCTTTAAAGGCATATTCTTCTAAATGGGTATGGGGTTGGAGTCCAATGAAGAAAATGGCAGGTTCAACTTTATCAGCCCCAAAAATCCGTTCTAGTTCGCGGTGATAAGCAATAGTTTGACGAATAGTTTCGTGGCGTTCATCAATCACATTAAAGGAGTAGTTAACAGAAACTACATCATTGAAACCGGCAGATTTTAAATCACGACAATTTTGTAAGACAGTCCGCAAGTTATAACCCATTCGCATTTTGCGAACCAGTTCTTGAGAACCGCTTGTAATCCCGATTTCAAAATAATTCATGCCTGTTTTTACCATCAACTCACACAATTGGGGTGTTAAGTTGTCGGCTCTAATGTATGCTGCCCAATGGATATCCGACATTCCCGAATCAACGATTTTTTGGAGAAGTTCTACAGCATCATCAATGAATTTCCGGGCGGGAATAAATTGAGCATCTGTAAACCAAAAGTTGCGAATACCCCGGTTATATAATTCTCGGATTTCCGCTACAACTTCGTCACTAGGGTTAATGCGGACTTGCTTACCTTCAACTACTGTATAAACACAGTAACAGCAATTATGGGGACAACCGCGTTTGGTTTGGACACCAATATAAAAGTCCTGTTCTTGCAGGTAATAATTAAATTCCGGCCAAATAGTTTCGATGTAGTCGTAATTACAAACTGTTTTTTCTAGGGGTGTGGGTTGTTCATGAATTAGCCGTTGACGCGGTTGATTTTCTCCTACAACATAACAGCGTTCATCCTGAAAATCTTCACCCTTAAGCAGTTTTGTGAGTAGGGTTTCTCCTTCACCGACGGAAATAATTGTTCCGGGCGGTAAGCTTTTACCCAACTGTTCATAAAATACGCTAACTGCACCACCGCCTAAAACTACACGGGCTTGAGATTGATATTTTTGGGCGCGTTTTAAACCCCGTTTAACTAATCCCAAATTGCGCCATAATTCTACATAATAAGCAATAAAAATTCTCAGCCCGCCCAAAGCACCACGCAATTTTATAAACGGGTTTTTTGCGTAGTAAAATTCAAAGGCGTTTTGGAGAGGATTGCCGCCCCGTCCACCAACTGGGGCGTAAATTTGAATATCTCGCCAGGAGAAGACTAGGAGTGTGGGTTTAAACTCATCAATACATCGGTCTAGGGCGGAAGCATAATCTAGGGGGGGAATTGTGCCTAAGTCAAAAATCCGCTGTTCTGCATGAGGAAATAATTTGTGGACATGATCGGAAAGATAGACAACCCCAATAGGAAAGATAGGGTTACAGGGAAGGCGAACGTAGAGGATTTTAGTTGCGTTCATACGTGGTTTAACTGTAATGCTTGCCGTAGTTGAGGAAAAGACTAGAGGAATTGTGAATTTGCTTCTGACTGGACTAGCATTATTTTTGACATTTCAGTTGTTTTGTGCTATGCAAAAACTTTTGCCGTTAGTGATCAAAGTGAATGTGAAAACTGCACTGCATAAAATTTGCTTGTTATATATGGGATTTATGAACGAAATTTTCATATACATTTACCATAACATCGAGTTTATGAATTTAGCGATGATTTTTCGTGGTAATTCCGAAGATAGATGCAAGGGATAATTCAACCTACCAGGGAGGGTAAACTTTGGCAGTCAAAGGGGGAAATTCTTGGCTGTAAAGGATTTACAGAGATTCTAGCGGAGATAACAATGGATATTCTCCTTTATCGTCTATTTTGTTAAGTAAATACAGATTTATTTACAAAATTTTTATAATAGACTAGACTGAAAACCCTTGAGGTTAAGTTTTGGAGATTGGTGGAAAAACTTAGCCGTCCTTTAGGCAAGGGATGAAAGTCAGACAGAGGCTGTCTTCCTCCAGTGACAGATTATGTAAAATACCCTAACATAATAATATGGTTGTTAGGTCCTCACCATGATAATTTACGAGATCAAAGTCAAAGGAAAAGACAAGCAATAGACGAAGCCAGATTCTTCCTCAATTCATTCCCATGCAGAGCATAGGAACGAAATGATTTTATTTTTTGGGTGGAGTGAAACCAAACTTTGTAAATATCCAGTGATACCATTCTTGATGAGTGGTAACAAAATTTAAAGCTGATTCCAAATCTATGTCTAAATCTTTGTTATGAATACTGATAATTAGATCATAAATCAAATCAAAGAGAATCCTATCTTCTTGTTCTTAGGACTTACGCAAGTGTCACACCAAAAATCTGTTGTAGGGTACGTCAGACTGCATAAATTCTGCAAATAAACAGATTGTTGATATCTGACGCACCCTACCAATGTGCCAGTTGCGTAAGTCCTGGTTCTAACACAATTTTTCTATAAAAATGATAAGTAAATGTGGCATCATAACTAGCGGTATGTGCCATATTCGGCAAAAAATATTGATTATAAGCTCGCAGATTCAAGTATTTACTCAGATACTCTAAAGAATAACTTTCTAAATTTGGAAAACAGTCTTTAGCTAAAATCCAAGTACAATCAAATTCTAAATTATGCAAAGGTAAACCAACTTGCCGAAAACTATGCTTGAGGATATCAATATCATGTTCTGCATAGTGACAGATAATTTTTTTCTCTTCAACAATAGTCAGAAATTCTGTTAGTAAAGTTTTGAGACTTTTGAGATTTAAAACATTTTGAAAACCATGAGAGTTACCATCACAAAAACCTTCATAAATTAGCACACCTTGACTATTAACAATAGCTAATTCAGTTAAATTTGGGTTACTTTCAGTATCTAAAATAACAAAGTTTATATTTACTTATCAGTAGATAATCGTAATACCCGTGCTAATTATAGCATAAATTATAAAGAACCGATTTCACCAAATATCAGTTCCCAAACCCCAAAAATAATCTGGGGAATGGGTAAAAGTTGATAATGTCAATTGTCAGTTATCAATTATCAACTCAGCTATTACCTACGTTTACCAGAACGACGTGGTGTAGGAGAATTAGAACCAGGCTTTTTATCACCTGCGGCTGTGCGTGAAGAAGGTTGTCTAGGTGATTTTGAAGAAGCAGATTTAGGAGCAGAACGACGAGTCCGCTGATTTCCACCACCACCAGAAGGAGCTTTACGTCCATTGGGAATTGGTTCAGCCTTAATTTCCGGGTTCACAGCAAAACCATCTACCACTTCTTTCGGTAAACGCTGCTCAATCAGGGTTTCAATATCCGCTAACAAATGATGTTCATCAACACATACAAGAGATATCGCTTGTCCTTCCGCACCAGCGCGTCCAGTCCGACCAATGCGATGTACATAATCCTCTGGGACATTGGGTAAATCGTAATTAATAACATGAGGTAGCTCGCTAATATCAAGACCCCGCGCAGCAATATCCGTTGCTACCAATACCTGCAAAGTCCCGTCTTTAAACTTAGCTAAAGCGTGAGTTCGCGCTCCCTGACTCTTATTACCATGAATAGCGAGCGCCTGAATCCGGTCCTCACCCAACTGCTTCACCAACCGGTCAGCGCCATGCTTCGTGCGGCTAAATACTAATACTTGATACCATTTGTTTTCTCGAATCAGATGGGAAAGTAATTGCCGCTTCCGTTCTCTGTCCACATGATAAACTTTTTGTGATATCGTTGCCGCAGTTACGTTCCGGCGTGCGACTTCAATCATAGTCGGGTTATTTAGTAACCCAGCCGCAAGAGTTTTAACTTTATCAGAGAAAGTCGCAAAAAATAGCAAATTCTGCCGCTGTTTAGGTAGAAGTGAAAGAATACGCCGGATATCATTAATAAAACCCATGTCCAGCATTCGGTCTGCTTCATCCAGTACCAACACTTCCACACGGGACAAATTCACAGTCCCTTGTTGGACATGATCTAACAATCGTCCTGGAGTTGAAACCAAAATATCTACACGGGTTCTCAATTTCTGTTTTTGGGGACCAATACTCACTCCCCCAAACATCACCATTGAATTCAGATTCAAATATTTACCATAATCACGGACACTTTCTTGCACCTGTGCAGCAAGTTCACGGGTAGGAGTCAGAATTAAGGCGCGAATTGGCGGAAATCCATGAGAATTACTAGAAATGCCCTTATTTGCAGACAAGCGATGTAACAAAGGCAGAGTGAAACTGGCAGTTTTACCAGTACCCGTTTGCGCTCCAGCCATAATATCACCACCAGACAATACCACAGGGATAGCCTGTTTCTGGATTGGTGTAGGTTTATCATATCCCAGATCAGTGACAGCACGAACAATTTCTGGGGACAAGCCGAGATTAGAAAAAGACATAGAACTCCAAGAATAACATCGGCCTGTCGCCAATCACGGCTTCAGTCTTAGGCGGACGAATGGTTTAAAATACACAAATGGGCAGTAAGCACCAAGACTAGGAGCAAATCCCACAGCCTTCCATGATAGCAGAATTATGGTGAAATCTGAACCTCTAGGAATTATCCCTTATGCTACTTGTACCAATAGTAATATAAATAGGGTAAATATTCTTTGTAATTTATCCATTTTAGGAATGATTTAGATGATTACAAAATATAGAATCTATTGGTTAATGTGAAGATTCAAATTTTCCTTAAAGATTATGTTATGTCCGACTATTTTCTCCTTTTTCTCTGGCTCAGGATTCCTCGATTTAGGATTTGAAACCAGCGGCTATAAAATTGCTTATGTCAACGAAATATTTCCTCCATTCATGTCGGCATATCGCTATTCAAGGGAAAAACTCAACCTCCCCCAACCTGAATATGGATATCATCAAGCAGAAGCCTCAGACGTAAGTAAATTAATAGCAGGAACACCAGCACAACGATTAAATGAATTAGTCAAAGATTCCCGTAAATCAAATAATATAATAGGCTTTATTGGTGGTCCACCCTGTCCTGATTTTTCTATTGGTGGCAAAAACAAAGGACATTTAGGCGATAATGGTAAACTCTCATCTGCTTATGTTGAATTGATTTGTCAAAATTTACCCGATTTCTTTTTATTTGAAAATGTCAAAGGTTTATGGAGAACCACAAAACACCGTTTATTTTTTGAAGAACTAAAAATAAAATTACAGAAATCCGGTTATATCTTAACAGAACGGTTAATTAATTCTATTGAATATGGTGTCCCTCAAGATAGAGATAGAATTATTTTAATAGGCTTTCAAGATAAATTTCTCAAAGATATAAAAACTAAAGATGAATTTACTTTTCCTTGGGAAAAACATATTTTATATCCTCAAGAAAAAGTATTTACCTATCCTTGGCATAAAAGCCAACCATTTCAAGAAGATTCCATAATTCCTTGTCCTGAAAATATTCCTGAAAAACTCACTGTTGAATATTGGTTTAGAAAAAATCAAGTTCTCAACCATGCCAATGCTCAACATCATTTTCAACCAAGAGCAGGTAAAATAAAATTTGCTACTATTGCTGAAGGAGATGATTCCAAAAAATCATTTAAACGTTTGCACAGGTGGCGTTATTCTCCCACAGCTTGCTATGGTAATAATGAAGTCCATTTACATCCTTACAAAATTAGACGTATTTCTATAGCCGAAGCTTTAGCAATTCAATCCTTACCTGCTAATTTTTCCCTTCCAGAAAATATGTCACTTACGAATATGTTTAAAACCGTTGGTAACGGTGTTCCCTACTTAGCAGCAAAAGCCTTAGCACAAACTATTCTTGACTTTTTAAACGCTGAGTTGCAAGATTAAGGGCGCAGGCCTTGCGCCCCTACTTTCCGACTTTTCTTGATATGTAGTTTAATATATAAGAAATACTTTAATTTTCATCAAGTTTAATAAACCCTACCAGAAAAACTATGGCAGCAGACTATCCAAACATTGATATTGCACCATTTATTGACCACTCTCTGCTATTACCAATTGCTACCCCAGAGCAAATTAGTCAATGGTGCGATGAGGCATATAGATATAACTTTGCAGCGGTTTGTGTAAATCCCTGTTATGTTAAGCAAGTAGCAGAACTTTTGTATAAAAAAAATCCTCAAGTTTGTACAGTCATTGGTTTTCCCAATGGTGCAAATACTTCAGCCGTCAAGTTATATGAAGCTAAAGAAGCAGTAGACAATGGTGCTACTGAGTTGGATGTAGTTATTAATTTAGGGTGGTTAAAAGCGGGAAAAACAGAGGAAGTTCACCGAGAAATTGCCACAATTTGTGAAGAAGCTGGACAACCTGTAAAGGTAATTTTAGAAACTAGCCTGCTTACGGATACAGAGAAACAAATCGCTGCGGAACTGGCTATGGATGCTGGTGCTGCATTCTTAAAAACCAGTACAGGTTGGAATGGTGGCGCAACTGTAGCTGATGTGAAGCTTTTAAAAGAGATAGCAAAAGATCGTGTAGGCATCAAAGCATCAGGAGGTATTCGCACTCATAATGATGCTTTAGAATTAATTATGGCTGGTGCAACTAGATTAGGCACATCTCGCGGTGTGGATTTACTTCGTCAACGCCATAATCCAGAAAAAGAAACAACTAATTGATACCTACGAAATGATCAGGTAATTTCACAAATTGACTAGACAATAATTAGTTTCTATTGTAACATTTGTCTTGAATACCTATTTTAACCGTCTTACATCATTTTCCAAATCAAAAATCTGAGAGTGGTAATGTGGCATTGAACATACCCTTTGCTGAAAAAAGGTAGAAGTTATCACAGATAATACATCAATAAGGTGCAAGGTTTTGGCTAGGAGAGGTTGACAAAAGCAAGCATTTTTGTATAAAAAAACTTCCCTCTATAATCACTAAAAAACTTATTCAGCAAACCCTAATGATAGACAAAAAAGTGATATTTTTCTCCTACTTCTCCTAGTTTCGGAAGTCTTCATTTTTGGGTTATAGCAACGATCAAGGTGGTTAGGACATGAATTGTTCGTGTCAACGTACCGTAGGTATTCATGAAACTCCGTCCACAACAGGTTTTTACTCGTGACTCCTGCTATAAAAGGCTACTAAGAAAATGCTGAAAGTAAAATCAGTGCTGCGATCGCTAGAACAATCCCACCAATTTCATAAGCATTGAGAGATTCCTGAAAAAAAATAACACCTACAGATGCTAGTAATAAAACTGTAGAAACGGAATAAACTACGCCTAATGTTGCTAGTTTCATGTGTTTCATTACATATACCCACCCAAAAGCGGTAGAAGCTAAAATAATTACGCCAATAAAAAACCAACTTTTTTTTAATGAGATTTCATTGTTACTAGCAACTTTCAGAAAGTAATCACCAATAACACCAAGTGAGCTTAAAGCAATCACGGCTAAAACAGCTATGCCTGTTTGGTTGATAAGATTGGGACAATTGAAAATTAAGCGCTGTTGGCAGCGGATGTTTACATAGATAGTATACCAGTTTTTTACTTAAATAAGTAACATTTAAATTAGGGTGGTTGAAAGCAGGGAAATGAGCAAAACCTACAAAGCAATTGGTATTAATCTCAAGGCGCAAGCATTGGGCGAATCTGATAAAATAGTTACAATTTTAACTCAAGAATTTGGGTTAATTCGGGCAGTTGCGACGGGAGTGCGGAAACAAAACTCCAGCTTGGGTGGGAGAATGGGGATGTTTGTCATTAATGAATTACTCATTTCCCAAGGACGAAATCTCGATAGAATTACTCAAGCTGAAACTATAAAGACTTATCCGGGTTTATCTAAAGATTTGGGTAAATTAGCTGCTAGTCAATATTTAGCGGAAATAGTTTTGTGTCAAGCGTTAAGCGAACAACCGCAAACAGAACTTTATGAGTTATTTAATGAGCATATTCAGCGGCTAGAGGATATACCCAGAACAGAAATAAACTGTGTAGTTGCCTATCTAGCTCAAGGTGTATTTCAAATTTTATCCTTAGCAGGACTAACACCACAAGTAGAGTCTTGTTGTTTAACTCAACGGCTTTTAACCCCAGACTGGACAAATCCCCATTGGCAAGTTGGATTTAGCATCCCTTCTGGTGGCATAATTTGTTTAGACGCTTGGAAAACCTTGCGAACAGAAATAGAGCAAGAGAAACGGGAAAATAGGGAAATGGAGGAAAAAAGTCAGACAAATGTTTCCCATTCCCAGTTCTGTAACTCTAACCCTGGCTACGAAACGGTTTTTCACCAGCAGGAGTTACCAATTATTTCTCGTCGGTTAAATGGGAAACAACTGGTTATGCTTCAACACCTGTCGGAAACAGAGATAATACAAATAGATGTAGCCGACTATTCTGGATGGTTAGCTGTTGAGCAAATTTTACGCCAGTATGTTCAGTATCATTTAGGACAACCTATTCGCTCTGCCACTTTGATTGACTCCTATTTTGCCGCCAACCATGATGCAATCGTCTGATTTAAATAAAAAAAGCCGAACTCACTCACCTAGCGACGCTAAAAAAAAGCATAAAGCATTAGATCATAATGTCACTGCTGTTCCTAAACTTAGTCATATTCATAGTCCAGAAATGTCACTCAAAGATGTTTCTGAAGATGGAAATTGTCCAGTAGAAATTCCATTAACTGATATTTCTCCAGCCTCGGAAATCAAATCTGATCCAGCATTAAAAGGTACGGAATCGAATGGTAAACTAACGACGGATTTAACGCCGGAAACATTGCCATTGATGGGTGCCGATTCTG
This sequence comes from Dolichospermum compactum NIES-806, assembly GCF_002368115.1. Lineage (NCBI taxonomy): Bacteria > Bacillati > Cyanobacteriota > Cyanophyceae > Nostocales > Aphanizomenonaceae > Dolichospermum > Dolichospermum compactum. The sequence continues at coordinate 1,757,670 of NZ_AP018316.1, forward strand.
GGGGTACGGATTCTGCAAATAATCAACAGGCGGGATTTTTACCTGTATTAAAAAACCCTAATTTTCTCGCTCTTTGGGCGGGGCAAGTTTTCTGTCAGTTAGCTGATAAGGTTTATTTAGTATTGATGATTGCTTTGATTAATAGCCAGTTTCAAGCTAGTGATCAAAGTATTAGCGGTTGGGTTTCGGCTTTAATGATGGCGTTTACAATTCCTGCTGTATTATTTGGTTCTGTAGCGGGAGTATTTGTAGATCGTTGGTCAAAAAAAGTTGTTTTGGTAGCATCAAATATTTGGCGTGGTATTCTGGTTTTACTTATTCCTACCCTGTTATGGTTAACCCATGATTGGCAGCCTGTGGGCGTTTTACCTGTGGGGTTTTTGATTATTTTAGGTGTGACTTTTTTGGTTTCTACCTTAACACAATTTTTTGCCCCGGCAGAACAATCGGCTATTCCTTTAATAGTCAAAGAACAGGATTTGCTTTCGGCTAATTCTCTTTATACAACGACAATGATGGCTTCGGTGATTGTGGGTTTTGCGGTAGGAGAACCAGTTTTAGCCTTAGCAGATGGACTCTGGACACAATTAGGTGGTGGTGGGGGATTGGGTAAGGAAATTTTGGTGGGTGGCAGTTATGCGATCGCTGGGTTAATATTATTTTTACTCCAAACTAACGAAAAACCCCATCCCCCAGAAACAGAATTTCCTCATGTTTTCTCAGACTTGCGCGACGGGTTACGTTACCTCCAAGAAAATCATCGTATCCGCAACGCTTTATTACAACTAATTATCCTATTTTCTGTCTTTGCTGCCCTGACTGTGCTGGCAGTTCGCATGGCAGAAATTATCCCGAATATGAAAGCCTCTCAATTCGGCTTTTTATTAGCATCTGCCGGTGTTGGTGTGGCAATTGGGGCGACAATTCTAGGACAATTTGGACAACGCTTTTCTTATAAACAACTGAGTTTTTGGGGTTGTCTAGGTATGGCAGGATCTTTAATTGGTTTATCACTGTTCACCACGCAACTTTTACCCGTGCTGCTATTTATAGCTTCCTTGGGAATATTTGGGGCTTTGGTGGGTATCCCTATGCAAACTGCAATCCAAACCGAAACACCTCCAGCTATGCGAGGTAAGGTATTTGGACTGCAAAATAACGTGATTAATATTGCCCTTTCTCTCCCCTTGGCTTTAGCTGGTGTGGCGGAAACTTTTATCGGCTTAAAAGCAGTATTTTTTACCTTAGCTGCCATCGTCTTAGTCGGCGGTCTCTTTACTTGGTATAATTCTGGGAAATCCTCAGAGGTTGTTTGAAAAGCGATTGGAAAGATGCCCCCGTCCCGCGAACGCGACTACACAGACAAAACCCACCTATTCCTTCGGAACGCTACGGGAACGTGGGTTCAAAAGCCTTGACTTTTCATTAGTCCACGCAGGTAGGTGGACTTTGTTTGTATCCCACATTCCGCACCCCCCGGTGTCACAATCGGTTTTTTCTGATTTTTATCCCCATTTAATGTTGTATTTTGTACCAAAACCAAGAAATATTGGTAGGCGATAGCGAAGCGCTGCTGCAAGCAGTTCACTAAAACCAAATCTCCAAACGACCAATTTTCGTTGTGTGACAGTTTAGGGTGCGGAAGGTAGGTTGTATAGTAGCGAGTTATATTCGCCGGAATAACTGCATCAAACTATTGGGTTTCGTGCTAAACTTAATCCAGCAAGATGCAAAATACTTGCTGGGAATCAACTAAATAATCAGCATATTAATTTGTAATCAAGTTAAAAATTTTATAAATTAATAGCATTATCAATAAAGCTATTAATTGTTTAATTGCCCAGATTATTTAGGTTTTAAAGTTAGAGATATCTGAGTTTTTGTGAATACCAAAAATTCGGCTATAACAACTCCATAATAAAAACAGTATATTTTACCCTCGCTTTTTTTATAGATAACCGAAGAATGCGTATAGCTTGGATTGGAAAAAAAACACCCTTTTGCGGTAACGTCACCTACAGTCGAGAAATTACCAACGGATTACTAGACAGGGGACATGAGGTTAGTTTTCTGCACTTTGCCCAAGAAGAAGCGACAACTGACAATTGGCCTAATTTTCAAGAAGTTCCTTTACCATTTATCTACAAGTCTCAGGTTTACACAATTCCCTCTTTCAAAGCAACTAAGGTTTTGAAGGATTCGCTACGGGAAATTAAACCGGATATAGTCCACGCTTCTCTGACTCTATCAACTTTAGATTTTGTTTTACCAGAAATTTGCGAAGAGTTAAATTTGCCCCTCATTGCTACTTTCCACACTCCATTTGCCGGGAAGGGAGCAAAATTAATATCCAGTACCCAGCTTTTAGCTTATCAACTTTATGCTCCTTTTTTAGATCATTATGATCGGGTAATTATCTTTTCCCAAATTCAACGGGAATTACTCTCAAGTATGGGGGTGGGGGAAAGCAAAATTGCTGTGATTCCTAATGGTGTAGATCCTGTTAAGTATTCTCCCGGTGTTTCCCAAGTTAAAGCCGAATTCGGGGCTGAACGGTTGTTTGTTTATCAAGGGAGAATCGCCCAAGAGAAAAACGTTGAATCTCTCTTGCGGGCTTGGAAGCAATCGGATATGGGCGTTAATACCAAATTATTGATTGTGGGTGATGGTCCATTAAAGCCTTCTCTGGAGTCGTTTTATGGGCGAGAACATGGCATCATCTGGTTAGGATTTATCGCCGATGAAAATCGCCGCATCGAAATTTTACGAGGGGCAGATGTGTTTATTTTACCTTCTTTAGTTGAGGGTTTATCCTTGTCTTTATTAGAGGCTATGTCCTGTGGTGTAGCTTGTTTAGCTACTGATGTGGGTGCAGACGGGGAAGTTTTAGAAAAAGGGGCTGGTGTAGCGATTAATACAAGCAGTGTGCGATCGCAGTTAAAAACCCTTTTACCACTATGCCAAGATCATCCAGAGTTAACCAGCTTGTTGGGAGAAAAAGCCAGAAAGCGAGTATTAGAGCGCTATACCCTGAATGATAATATCACCCAATTAGAAGAGCTTTATAGTCAAGTTCTCGCCCAGCGTCCATTAACACTAAGTTGGGGCATTTAAACCTCGTAGGGGCGGGATCTCCCCGCCCTTTATCTCCCCTTTATCTCCCCGCCCTTTGTATCTCTTTGGTCTTATAATGTCTAATTTTGGATGAGCATGGATAATATGACCATAGATAATAATACTTTGGATTTAGTGGCTGGAGGATTAGCGATCGCTATTTTGATAGGGGGAATGTTGATGATGTTCACCACCATCTTCAGCACCAAAAAATAATTTTCTCCCAGGTAAATGAGGTATAAAACTAATGCTGGAACTCTGATTCCCACATTATCCCCCCTAATCCCCCTTACCAAAAGGGGAAACCGGAAAATTCTCTTCCTTAGCAAGAGGATGTTTAGCTATGCCCAATAAAAATGTTACAATATGTTAAAAATTATATTAGCACAATGTGGCAGTATAGTATTGTATTGCTTATTGACTTTCCAGTAAATCTACTAGCTTAGATTATGCCTCACATTTCGGTGGTAATCCCAGTCTATAAAGCAGAAGACTGTTTGTACGTTTTGTATAAGCGTCTTGCGGATTCATTAGAGACGATTACACAAGACTTTGAATTAATCTTAGTTGAGGATTGTGGGGGCGATCGCTCTTGGGATATAATTATTGAATTAGCTAACAGTGACTCACGGGTAAAAGGAATTCAATTTAGTCGGAATTTCGGTCAACATTATGGTATAACCGCAGGCTTAGACCATTGTGATGGTGACTGGGTTGTAGTTATGGATTGTGACTTGCAAGACAGACCAGAAGAAATTCCCAGACTTTATGCCAAGGCTCAAGAAGGTTATGATGTTGTCTTAGCTAGGAGGGGAAAACGAAAAGATTCTCCCTTAAAACGAGTGACATCATGGCTATTTTACCAGATTTTCAATTATTTTACTGAACTTCAATATGATGGTGAAGTTGGCAATTTTCGGATGATTTCCCGACAAGTTGCTCAAGATTTTTGTCTAATGCGTGAACGACTCAGATTTTTTGGAGGTTTAGTAGATTGGATGGGATTTCCTACTGCTAGTATTGATGTTTTTCATGAAGAACGCTTTGCTGGGAAAAGTACCTATACTTTTGCTAAATTATGGAAACTAGCCAGTGAAACAATTATAGCTTATTCTGATAAACCCCTGAGATTATCAATTAAACTAGGTTTTATTATTTCTGCTTTTGCCTTCACTTATGGAATCTATATACTTGTTCAATTTTTTATTTATGGTTCAACTGTCACAGGCTGGAGTAGTCTTATTGTTTCGTTATATTTTTTGGGAGGAATTATTATCTCTATTTTAGGGATTATAGGCGTTTATTTGGGGAAAACTTTTGATGAAATCAAGAAGAGACCTCTATATTTAGTCAGAAACTCAACATTCAATCTAGGTAATACTAAAAACCTCTCCAATACACTAGAAAAATCGGTTAATTTATATGTTTGAGGATGTTATTGCTACGCCGTGGGATTCCAGAGTGTTTGGAATTAATACATTTGAGATTGTATACACTTCTGATGTCAACCTAAAAAAAATCTTAGAAGAAATTTTTCAAGAAACCCGCTTGGGTCATTATACAGTTAAGATAAATCCGCTAAATAATAAGAAGATATTGGATGAGTTTGGGTTTTATTATTGTGATACTTTAATCGAACCTTACTGTAGTTCTGAAAATTTGGCTAAATATCAAAAAGAAGGAATACACATTTCCGATTTAGTAGATATAGAAGACTTGAGTAATAGTGTTTATGGCGCATTCAGTCACGGTCGTTTTCATAGAGATTTTAAATTGAAAAAACATCTAGCTGATATTCGATATGATTCATGGTTAAGAGAACTTCATCAGTCGAAGCAAGTTTTTGGACTGATGATTTTTGATAACCTAGCAGGTTTTTGGGGGTATTCCAATCATAAAATACTTCTTCATGCCTTAAGTGAAAAATATCGAGGAAAAGGACTTGCAAAATACTTTTGGAGTATCGCTTGTCAAAAATTATTTGAAAAAGGTTATTCTGAGTTAACAAGTTCGATATCTGCATCCAATATTGCCGTTTTAAATCTTTACTCATCTTTGGGATTTAGGTTTAGAAATCCAGTAGATGTTTATCATTTACTTTTAGAGTAATTAACAGTTGTCAGTAATCCTGGAAAAGAAAACTAAGCCCCTTTCCAGAGAACTACTAAAGCTAGAATTTCAACTTATGCAAGAAAATAGTATTTGATAATAAAACCAAAAATGAATCATCTCTACATACTCTTAACAATCCTATTTACAGTTTACGGACAAATCATCATTAAGTGGCAAGTTCAAATAGCCGGAGCATTTCCCCAAGACAACATTGAAAAACTACAATACATCATCAGACTATTACTCAACCCCTGGGTAATTAGTAGCTTTACCTGTGCTTTTTTAGCAGCACTTAGCTGGATGGCCGCCATGACCAAATTTCCCCTCAGCTATGCTTACCCATTTATGAGTTTAGCCTTTGTTTTAGTCATGTTTCTCAGCGCCGTCTTCTTTAAAGAACCCGTAACAATTCCCAAATCCATAGGCTTAGGCTTAATCATATTAGGTATTATTATTGGTAGTAGTAAAAGATGAAAACTGACAAATTATTTGACGGAGATTCTCTAGAACAAAACGAGGCTGCTGACTGCTTAGAAAAATCCATCGCTCTTCCTTTTGATGATTAGTACCAGCGCCGACAGCACTAAAATCTACGCTATATCTAGCAATGCGTAAAGTTGAACTTGTATCTACTCTCAATATTCATGAAAAGGAAGTAAAACAGATTCTAAATCCCCACCATGCCACAAAATTATCTACAATGGAATCAACTCTAGCGGTACTTGGACAACGAGTTGAATAACAAATTAGTGCAAAGTAGAATCTGATACAAGCAAAACGAACATAATATTTTTTCTACCGTAAAAGTTTAAATCTCACCCGTGTTTAGTATACATCAATCATGACTTTTTAAACACCCTCTTAGTTAAAAAATCAATAAGCATTAGCTTTACTCAACTATCTGTACATTCTGAAAAATGATGAAACTCACAAAACCTCTCTATGAATCTGATTTCAATTTGTGGATAGAACAAACCGTAAACCTGCTAGAAAAAGGAGAGTTTGCTCAGTTGGATATTCAGAATCTTATCGAAGAAATTGAGGACATAGGCAATAATCGTAAAGATGCTTTAGAGAGTAATCTGATCAGAGTTTTTCAACATTTACTCAAGTGGAAATATCAACCCCAAAAACGCTCTAATAGTTGGAAAGCGTCAATTACTGAACATTCTTTGCGTTTAAACAAGTCATTAAAAAAAAGTCCTAGCTTAAAGAGATACTTGGAAGAGGTATTTGATGAATGTTATCATGATGCCAGATTAATTGCTTCTCAAGAAACAGGAATAGATATTCATGTTTTCCCGGAAATTTGCCCTTTTAATAGTGCTAATGTTTTAAATCCCCAGTATTTACCAGAGGACGATATTTAGTAAGCTGCGGTGTCTGCAAAAGTTGAATTACCACGCTTGTTCAATAAAAATACCATGAAAATCTGCCCTCAATGTCACCACCATTTTAACCAAGAAAATTGGCATTGTCCAGCTTGTGGATATACCCCCCCATCCTTAAATGGACACTTGACCTTTGCTCCAGAACTGGCTGCGGAAAGTGCTGGATTTGAAGCTGAATTTTTTCCTAAATTAGCACAATTAGAAGCCAAAAACTTCTGGTTTCGTTCCCGAAATAGGCTGATAATTTACGCACTAAAACATTATTTTCCCCAAGCCAAAAACTTCCTAGAAATTGGTTGCGGAACTGGTTTTGTCCTGCAAGGAATTGAAAAAAATCTCTCTCATCTTACCTGTTCAGGTAGTGAAATATTTACCGCAGGGTTAGAATTTGCTAGAGAACGTCTATGTAAAACAACTCTATTTCAAATGGATGCTCGGAATATCCCCTTTGCTGAAGAATTTGATATTATTGGAGCTTTTGACGTTCTTGAACACATAGAACAAGATACAGACGTTTTAGAAAAAATGTATCAAGCTACACAAAATGGGGGGGGATAATACTGACCGTTCCTCAACATCCTTGGCTATGGAGTCAAGCTGATACTCATGCTCATCATGTCCGTCGCTACGTTAAAAAAGATCTAATGATCAAATTACACCAAGCGGGATTTAAAATAGTTAGGGTGACATCTTTTGTTTCTTTCCTATTACCATTAATGCTAATTTCTCGCATCAACAGTCGCTCAAATTCCAAAGATTATGACCCCACCAGCGAACTCAAAATTAGCGGATTTCTAAATTACCTCTTGGAGAAAATCCTTGATATGGAACGCTGGTTTATAAAATTAGGGTTTTCCTTTCCTTTCGGTGGTTCTTTATTAGTAATTGCTTACAAAAAATAACCAGAGAATCTATGTGACAAAAACATGAGTGAAAAAATAGACCATGACCGCTTATTTAAAGAACTGATATCCACATTTTTCATAGAATTTATAGAACTGTTCTTTCCCGAAGTTCTTAAATACATAGATACCAACTCAGTCTCATTATTAGACAAAGAAATATTTACAGATGTTACCGCAGGAGGCAAATATGAAACCGACTTAATAGCCAAAGTCAGATTTCTCGGTGAACCTTCTTACTTTCTCGTTCACATTGAAGCCGAATCAGGAGCAAAATCGAAATTTAATCAAAGAATGTTCCGCTATTTTTCCAGATTACACGAAAAATTTGACTTACCAATTTATCCCATAGTCATTTTCTCATATTCTTCTCCCAAAACCTTAGCCACAAATAACTATCAAATCAACTTTCCTGATTTGGAAGTGCTAAAATTTAATTATCAAGTCATTCAACTAAATCAGCTAAATTGGAGAGACTTTTTAAATCGTCAAAATCCAGTTGCATCTGCTTTAATGTCGAAAATGAATATAGCACCAGCGGATAGACCAAAGGTGAAAGCAGAGTGTTTAAGGTTGTTAGTAACTCTAAAATTAAATCCGGCAAAAATGCAATTGATATCAGGATTTATTGATACATATTTGCGACTGAATAAAATAGAAGAAGAGAAATTTGCAGCAGAAATAGGTTCATTAATACCAGCGGAAAAGGAGGAAGTTATGCAGATAGTTACTAGTTGGATGGAACAAGGGATTGAACGAGGTATTGAACAAGGTATTCAGCAAGGTCGTCAAGAAGCAATTAGCAAAGAGAAAGATTTAATTGTCCGTCAAATCAAGAGGAAAGTAGGAAATATTGATATGGAATTAGAAATTCGGGTTAAAAGTTTAAATCTAGAGGTAATTGAAGTATTAGCAGAAGCAATATTTGATTTCGCTACTGTGGAAGATCTACGAAATTGGTTAGACAATTTACATGATTAAGTTAAAATATACCAATAATTAAAGAATCTATGTGACAAAAACATGAGTGAAAAAATAGACCATGACCGCTTATTTAAAGAACTGATATCCACATTTTTCATAGAATTTATAGAACTGTTCTTTCCCGAAGTTCTTAAATACATAGATACCAACTCAGTCTCATTATTAGACAAAGAAATATTTACAGATGTTACCGCAGGAGGCAAATATGAAACCGACTTAATAGCCAAAGTCAGATTTCTCGGTGAACCTTCTTACTTTCTCGTTCACATTGAAGCCGAATCAGGAGCAAAATCGAAATTTAATGTCAAAATCCAGTTGCATCTGCTTTAATGTCGAAAATGAATATAGCACCAGCGGATAGACCAAAGGTGAAAGCAGAGTGTTTAAGGTTGTTAGTAACTCTAAAATTAAATCCGGCAAAAATGCAATTGATATCAGGATTTATTGATACATATTTGCGACTGAATAAAATAGAAGAAGAGAAATTTGCAGCAGAAATAGGTTCATTAATACCAGCGGAAAAGGAGGAAGTTATGCAGATAGTTACTAGTTGGATGGAACAAGGGATTGAACAAGGTATTGAACGAGGTCGTCAAGAAGCAATTACCAAAGAAAAAGATTTAATTGTCCGTCAAATCAAGAGGAAAGTAGGAAATATTGATATGGAATTAGAAACCCGGATTAAAAGTTTAAATCTAGAGGTAATTGAAGTACTAGCAGAAGCAATATTTGATTTCGCTACTGTGGAAGATCTACGAAATTGGTTAGACAATTTACATGATTAAGTTAAACTATATAAAACTCCACCTAACTTATTAAGTTTTAACTTCGCAATTTAAAATAACCTGCCAAAAATTAAAACCCATGAATAAAATCCCTTTCAATAAACCCTATATGACAGGTAAAGAGCTTTGGTATATTAGCCAAGCTCACCACGCTGGACAATTGGCTGGGGACGGCAATTATACCAAAAAATGCCATCAATGGCTAGAAGCGCAAACGAATTGCCACAAAGCCCTACTCACCCACTCTTGTACAGCAGCCCTGGAAATATCCGCTATTTTAGCCGATTTAGAACCGGGAGACGAAGTGATTATGCCCAGTTATACTTTCGTTTCCACAGCTAACGCTTTTGTTCTCAGGGGAGCAGTTCCCGTATTTGTTGATATCCGACCCGATACCCTAAACTTAGACGAAACCCTCGTAGAAGCGGCAATTACTGACCGTACTCGTGCCATTGTTCCCGTTCATTATGCCGGAGTAGGGTGTGAAATGGATACTTTACAAAACATTGCCCAAAAACATCACCTGCTGTTAATTGAAGATGCTGCTCAAGCACTTATGGCATCCTACAAAGGTCAACCCCTTGGTAGTTTTGGAGACTTAGGTTGCTTCAGTTTTCATGAAACCAAAAATATTATTGCGGGTGAAGGTGGTGCTTTAATTATCAACAATTCCCGGTTTACAGAACAAGCGGAAATCATCCGGGAAAAAGGCACTAATCGCAGTAAATTCTTTAGGGGGGGGTAGATAAATATACCTGGATTAACCAAGGATCTAGTTATTTGCCCGGAGAATTAATTGCGGCTTTTCTCTATGCTCAATTAGAGGAAGCAGAGAAGATTATAGCAGCCCGCCTGCAAGTGTGGGACTATTACCATCAACTTCTAGAACCCCTAGAAAAAAGTGGTAAATTACGCCGTCCTATTATTCCGCCGACTTGTCAGCATAATGGACATATGTATTATATCATCTTAAATAATTTACAAATCCGTACCAGTCTGATAAGCTATCTCAAAGAACAGGGTATGAGTTCTGTATTTCATTATGTACCTTTACATAGTTCTCCCGCTGGACAGCATTATGGACGGGTTCATGGTGATATGAACAATACTAATCATGTTTCTGATTGTCTGTTGCGTTTACCTCTGTTTCCAGAGTTGGGACTTTCACAGATTGAAACTGTTGTTATGGCTATTAATAGTTTTTTTAGAGAGGGTGTAAATGTTGTCAGTAAATAAGATTAATCAACTCAGGCATAACTTCTGGTTTCTTTGGTTTTTAATTCTGACTGTGGTGTTCTTAATTCATTGTCTGACTTTGGCTGTTTCCCCACCTATTTGGCAAGATGAAGTCCAGATTATTGAATATGGGCGCACTTTTTTAAATCCTCATACAGACTGGTCAATAAATTGGGATGTAGCAAATAATAGACCATTTTTAACTCTGTCTTACTTAGGTTGCTTGCTGCAACAATTAGTATTTAAAGCCACTCATTTTTCTATAGTTGGTCCACGAATATTCAGCTTAATAGGAGCAAGTTTAGCTGCTACTACAGCGACGGGATGGTTGTTATCTCGCAAAGTTCCTGTTAGAGTAGCAGGATTATTAGGGCTGAATTTTTTACTTGATCCATTTTTCGTCAGAAGCTATTTACATGATCGCATTGACTGCTGGGCAATTGCACTATGTCTTGCAGCTTGTTGGTTACTTAAACTATCGCTTCAGCGATTCCATGAATTCCATGATGATAAATTTTGTTTGATCAGCGTTAGTCTAGCTGGAAGTCTATCAGCGATCGCTTTTTTTGTTTGGCCGAGTGCGCTAATTATTTATCCACTTGTCCTACTTGAATTGTGGTCATTATTGTATGCAATCATTAAAGAAGAAGGTAACTTAAAAAAGTGTTTATATTTATTATTGGGATTTATTCTTACAGGAATAATGACAAGTATGTTTCTGTTGATTCCAATAAAATATCAATTAGAAATATTGGTAAATGATCTTCTTAAATTCACCAATAATAGAGTTGAAAGTTTCAGCATAGATTCTATTATTAATCTTGTTAAAAACTTCTTAAGAAACCCAATCCTTGCTATATTAGCTCTATTGGGACTAACTTATAGCCGTGACAAATGGTTAGCACTAACTACCCTATTTGCATTATCACTGGTTTGTGTTACCATTAGCTACACTGCTAGAATTCTATATCTTTTACCTTACTTAATAGCCCTAGTTAGTGATATTTACTGCGAACAAAAAAGCAAAAACATTAAAGTATTAAATCCTCAAGTGAAATCTGGTTTTTTAATACTTTTATTGAGTTGGTCTATTGCCTTTTCTTTAATCCTTCCTCCGGTTGTTATAAGGCATAATATGGAAGGGATAAATTCTAATGTTTTGTTGAATGAAGGGTTTTCTTCTATAGGAAAAGGAGAATACAAAGTTTGGGAATCAACATGGAGATTTTACCAAGTGGGGCGATTACTAGGCTGGAAATTATATCAGCCCTTCTTTGAAATAAATGAAAAAGAACTTCGTGAATTTATCAACCAAATGGATTATATAATATCTCAGGAAGTTGAAATTTCAGGATTTAAATTATCAAAAGAAATTAAGCTTATAGATGATGGTCAAAAAACTCAAGAATTATTATCTAATGTAACCGCATTGCTTGACACAGAGTTTTTTCAATCTCAAAAGCACTCTAAAGCTTACAAATTATATACTCGACAAAAATAATCAACTTCTATGCAGCTATACTGCAAACGGTTCATAGTTTAACCAAATATGAAACCCCTTACCCGGTGGTGAAGATTGGAAATTAGGAAAAAGATGAGATGGTGAATTTTAAGTCACGCTGCGGTATCAGCCCCAAAGGCTATTCTAATTACCCAAAATATCATTAAAGTGGCGATCGCTAACCAATCACCCATTTTTAATTTTAACTCTTGCCATTTAACCCGATGTTCGTTAGGACTAGTAAAACCCCTTACCATCATCGCATTTGCCATTTGTTCCGCCCTTAAAAGCAGATTTTCTAATAATCTCTCGGTGACAATTAACCAAACTTTTGCTCCTCCTTTTAATCCTAGCTTTTTCCAATTAATTGCCCTAGTCATCACCGAACGCACTAGGTTTTGGATTTCTTCTAAAACTAGGGGGATAAACCGCAAAGATAAAGTTAGAGTCAGGGTAATTTCTGTAACTGGAATATTGAACCTTCTCAAAGGCTGCATTAAACTTTCCATACCCGAAGTTATTTCTTCTGGTGCAGTTGTGAGTAAATATAAATTAGTGCTATAGATTAATGTAAAAACTATTGTACTCAAGCTAATTGCCAAATCCAAAGAACGGCGATTTATTTTCACAAATCCTTTCTGAAATAACACATAGCTATACTTTTTACTGTTATCTGCTATTACTGGGGTAACTTGGGTCTTTTTATCAGTTATTGGTTGAGTGAGAATTTGTTCATTTGCGGGTAAGCGGGATTGATAACTCACGCCTAATCCATCAGGACTAATCGAGCCAATTACTAATACCATAAATGATAGTATCAACAACCAGCCCATTTGTTGTCGCCATACTCGCAAAGGAATTTTGGCAAATACAGTAAAAGTAATTAGCAGTAATACCAATAATACTCGCCAATAGTTATTAGCGACAATATAGCTACTGAGAAAGCTTAATAACCAAATTAACTTCACTCGCGGGTCGAGTTTATGTAACCAAGTTTCCGGTTCTTCTAAGTAAAGTCCGAGGGGGAGCGATCGCAATAAATCCATATTTTAGTCAGTTGTCAAACAATTTTGGATTTTAGATTTTAGATTTTAGATTGGGAAAGAGATTTTCAATTTTTCGACAGTTGAAACCTAGCAAATCATCCCATTCAACCTAAGCGATATTTCTCCTGTTCAAATTCGGAATCATCCAATCCAAAATCCAAAATTTAAAATCTAAAATTCCATCAGTTTCCTATTTTACACGAGTAGCACGATTTGGTCCGCCAATTTCCATTTCTCGAACTTTCTTACTGCGCCAAAATAACCGAATCGGTGTACCTTGAAAGCCAAGCTGTTTACGGAATTGGCGTTCAATGTAACGGCGATAATTGTCATTAAAGCGGGTATTATCATTAACAAACAGCGCAATGGAAGGAGGCTGACTGCTGACTTGAGTACCATAGTATATCTTACCCTGACGACCGCCCCGTGAAGTCGGTGGTGAATGCCAACTGATAGCATCTTCCAGAACTTCATTAATGACTGATGTACTCACACGGCGTTTGTGTGCCTCAGCCGCTTGATTGACCAATTCTAAAATCTTTTCTACCCGTAGCCCCGTATTTGCGCTCACAAAAATAGTATCTGCCCATTCTGTAAAATGTAAGCGTGATTCTAGTTCTTTTTCATGGTCATAAATGGTGTAAGAATCTTTCTCGACAGCATCCCATTTGTTCACAACCACAACACAAGCGCGACCTTCTTCTAAGACGCGCCCTGCTAATTTTTGATCTTGTTCAGTGACACCATCTAAAGCATCAATCACTAATAAAACCACATCAGAACGACGAATAGCTTTAAACGCACGGTTAATACTGAAAAATTCCGTTCCGTATTCTATATGTTTCTTTTTGCGAATACCAGCAGTATCAATTAACCTGTAAGTCTGTCCACCTCGTTCAACTATTGTATCAATTGTATCTCTAGTTGTTCCAGAAATAGGACTAACAATAGCTCTATTTTCACCAACAAAAGCATTTAGTAAGCTTGATTTGCCTACATTTGGTCTACCAATAATAGCGACTTTGATTTCTGGATTTTCCTCGGTTTCTACTGTCTGAGGAATGTGGTTCATTAACTCATCTAGGATTTCCCCTGTGCCACTACCATGAATAGCGGAAATGGGGAAAGGTTCACCTAGTCCTAATTCCCAAAATTCAGCGGCTTGAATCGCGCCTTGATCTGGAGATTCACATTTATTCACAGCCAGTAATACGGGAACTGGTTGCTGACGTAACCATTCGGAAATTTCTTCATCTGCGGGCATCAAACCCGCTTGCCCATCTACTACGAAAATAGCAGCAGAGGCTTCCGCAAGAGCCGTTAAAGCCTGTTGCCGAATCAAAGGGAGAAATTCGGTGTCATCGTTAAAAACTAAGCCACCTGTATCTACTACGACAAAATCACGATCATTCCAAAAAGCTGGACGATAAGTGCGATCGCGTGTTACCCCTGGTTCATCGTGGACGATCGCCGTTTGATCTCCGGCAAGACGATTTACAAAGGTAGATTTGCCCACATTGGGGCGACCGATAATTGCAACAATTGGCAATGCCATAAACTAGAGTTCTTTAGTGCTGAGTGTGTAGGTGTGCTGAGTTTTGTCTCTACGTTCTTCACCCAGCACTGTTTTAGAGAACTACTAATCATATCATAGTTTTTGATAATTGGTAATTAGTAAAACCAGCAATTCTTAGTTCAAAAATGGTTCTGAAAGCTTTACACCAAGAGCAATTAACCGTTTTAATGTTATTTTTACTACTGTAAGTAGAATAAGTATTTGCGAGATTGCAGAGTAGTTGTCAATTCTCAATGGGGGTAGAGGGAAGGACACCTTTGTGTTAGGAGATGCTCACGATATTTATTATGTGGGAAAAGGACTCAAAGATTATGCGATCATTGAGGATTTTCAAAACAAGGATCAGATTCAATTACATGGGAACTCTAATCAATACGAACTCAATACTAAATACACATTAGGAAGTAACAATGGCACGGCTATCTTCCTCCACGGGACACATGAACTGATTGGATTTGTCCAAGGAGTAACAGATATTTCTTTGACGAGCAATGATTTTTCTTATGTAGGAGTTACGCACTGCTGAGATATCTGTGTTAGCTGCTAATGACACCACCGCAATCGAAGAACCCAGTAACAGAGAACCATTCCAGCATTTATTAATTGGTTTACGAAAGGCAGTAATCAGTACAATCCATAATTTACAAGTTTTTGGCTATACAGATTTTGGGGATTGGTTTTGATCAAATAACCTTCCACACTCGCTACTCTCTGATTCCCCAGTCTTCACTGGGATTTTTTATGGCGAATATTTCTTTTTATTTTTCTCCCAGTCCCCAGTCCCCTTTCACTCAACTACTGTCGCCAAAGTTTCCTCCATTCCTGGAGGTACACTAGGTAATTCCAGGCAATATCCTGCACCGTAGACGGTTTTAATGTAGCGCGGATGACGAGGATCGGGTTCAAGTTTGGTTCTCAAATGGCGAATATGCACCCGAATAGTCTCAATGTCATCATCAGGATCATAACCCCACACTTCTCTGAGGATTTCGCTAGGGGAAACCGTTTGTCCATGACGTTGCAGCAAACAGTGGAGTAACTCAAACTCTAAATGAGTCAGTTTCACCGTTGCTTTGAACCAGATAGCCTCAAATCTTTCGGGAACGAGGGTAATCGGTCCATAGTTTAGAATTTCGCTATGTTTTGCCGCTTGGGGAATCCGGTCAGTGCGTCTTAATAAAGCCCTTACTCGCGCTAACAATTCTTCTAGCTCAAAGGGTTTGGTTAGATAGTCGTCTGCACCAGCATTAAACCCTTCCACTTTGTCATGGGTTTGGCTTAAAGCAGTTAACATCAAAATAGGAATCTCGGCAGTCCGTTCATCCCGACGTAGGCGTTGACAAACTGTAAATCCATCTACTCTAGGTAACATCAGATCAAGCATAATTAAGTCTGGTTGTAGCTGTAAAGCCAGAGCCTGACCTTTAATGCCATCTTCAGCTTGACTAACATCGTAGCCCGCCATTTCCAAGTTGACGGCAACAAGTTCTGAAATCGCTGGGTCATCGTCTATGACAAGAATCCTCGGCATTCTTAAAAAATTATAACTACTTTATTTAACGATAATTGACTCTCTCCCAACCACCAAAATTTCGCTACGCTGATTTTGGGAAAAAGTTGAGCGATGATTGGATAATCAAGCAAACCATAAGGCTTTGTTTTCCTTGATATATAAAAAGATTACCATCTTAATTATGAAAAATATGTTAAACCTAATATAAATATTAAAATCAAATCATTGTAAAATATACCGCCTTTCATTTATGTATAAATACGAATATTTACCGCCCTATTTTTTGCAAAATGGCGTGACCATGACGGCTTATACGGCTTTATGGGCTAATCGGGATTGGGAGAGTAAAATTACTCATCTAGAACCGAAATATCACGAGGTTATCTTCTCTGGGGGTCAAGGTGTGCCAATTTTTGGTCAAGTTGCTATTCCCCCAAATGCCCATAGTACAATTGTTGGCACCTATGGTATTACTGGAGAGCTAGACCAGCAATGGTTTTTACGAATTTTGGGACGCAAGGCTTACGCCCAAGGCTATGCTGTGGTGTTATTTGATTGGCGGGCGCATGGTAAAACCGCAGAATTATCGCCAACATTGACTTCTGATGGTTTGTATGAGGGGGAAGATTTTGTTAAAATAGCCGAAGCTGCGGCAAAAATGGGTTGTCCTTCACCATTTTGGTTTACGGGCTATTCTTTGGGGGGACAGTTGGCTTTGTGGGGTGTGAAAGCTGCTGCGGATTTAGCACCTAAAGACATTGACGTTGCGGGTGGGGCGGTGATTTGTCCTAGTTTGGATTCGTTGCGATCGCTCACCTATCTAGTTAAACACCCTTTTGGTAAATATGTCGAGTCTCGCATTGCTAAGGAATTGAAAAAACTAGCCTGGAAAATTCATGCTGTTTATCCTGAATCTATTCAACCAGAAGCGATTGAACGGGCTAATAGTATTTGGGGATTTGATGAAGAATTGGTAATTGAACGTTTGGGTTTTGCGACGGTTGCTGATTATTATCAAGCCAGCAGTGGTTTAGAATTATTACCAAAATTATCTCAACCAACTTTAATTTTATATGCTGCTGATGACCCTTTATTTGATCCGGCTATCATTCCTGATTTAGAAGCTGCTGCTAGAAAAAATCCCAATATAGATTTATTACTGACTCGCTACGGTGGTCATGTTGGTTATGTGAGTAGCAAAAAATGTCAAAATCAATACCAAGATCCTGATCAATGGTGGGCGTGGAATCGTGTTTTAGAATGGATAGAAGGAGTTCGGAGTTAGAAGGAAGAAAGAATATCCCTAACTTTTCCGGCTATATCAAACGTTTTGTCTCCCGAATTTTTACAGTTTAATTATTAGATATTGTGTGTAATTTGAATTGGCTACCCGCACCTAAAAAATTAGATTTGTTATTAAATGATGTGCATATTTGGCGCATTAATTTAAATTCATCAGAATTACAATTACAATCTTTTCGGGAAACTTTATCTAGTGATGAAATTGCTCGCGCTGAAAGGTTTTATTTTCCTGAACATCGGCAAAGATTTATAGCTGGACGTGGCACTCTCCGCACAATTTTAGGGCAATATTTGGATATTGACCCTAAACAGGTAGAATTTGAATATCAGCCGCGTGGTAAGCCTTTATTGGCGGCTAAATTTGCTAATCAAGGACTATTATTTAATTTATCTCATTCCCAAGATTTGGCTTTATTGGGGGTAAGTTATCAACATCAAATTGGTGTGGATTTAGAACATATTCGCACTATGTCTGATTTGGAAGGTCTGGCGAAAAGATTCTTTTCTGCTAGAGAATATGAATACCTGCGACTATTTTCCCCCGCCGAACAACAACAAATATTTTTTCGTTATTGGACTTGTAAAGAAGCTTATTTAAAGGCTACAGGAGATGGTTTGGTGCAGTTGGAAGAAATTGAAATAGATTTAACACCAAATCAACCTAGTCAATTACTTGTATCAGGAGATTGGAGTTTAAGGGAATTAACCCCAGCAGACAATTTTGCGGCTGCGGTTGTGGTTACAGGTAGTAATATTAATTTGCGTTGTTGGGAATAGTGGTATTACACACGAATTTATGGGCGCAGGCCTTGCGCCCCTACGCTAGATAGTTTCTATTTCAAAATCGCGTAAATGGGCTTTAAATTTTTTGCTGAACTGGACTAAAAAAGGAAAGTTAGCACTTACAGGTCTATCATGCCATTGGGTGACAATAGCTACTAATTCCCCTTCTGAATCCTTGATGTCAAAAGCATCACCACGATGTTCGGGATGATGATAAACTACTACTGATTCTTTAACGCGCACGCGATCGCCTACTTTCATAATATCTTATGTATCTAACTTTTGCTGTTCCTAAACCATCTCCACAGCTATTTTGACTGCAAAATCCAGCATGATTTAATGGCAAACCCAATTTTACAACACATTGTACTATTAGGCTGTGGAATGAACTTGTATATTTTTGATTGAGATGATTGGTAATGGGTAATGGGTAATGATAATACTCTTTTCCCTACCTCCCCTACTTACTCCCTTCCTGGACATAATTCTCGCACCTTTTGAGGAAGTTGCCGACAAATTTGTGAGAATGATTGGGGGGATAATTGCCACCAAGCAAATAAACTGACTGTGGTACTACCCAATAATAAAACTAATAGTCCTGCTAATAGTACCAAACCTTTACCTTTAGATGGTTTTAACGGTGCTGTTGGTTCTTCCGTCAGACTTAAATCAAGCAAGGCTTGGGAACTGGCTGTTAAATCTGTTTCTATGGGGTCTGTTATAATTAATGCTTCTGCATCAGGGACGGCTAAGGGTTGGGGCGGAATAATTTCTGCCGGGGGTGCGGGTATAATTGCCATTGAGGCTGGTTTGGCAACACGGCAAAGAGTTAAGATTACAGATATATTATCTTGGCCATTCTTTTCGTTAGCCAGTTTAATTAATTCCTGAGTAGCGTCTGCTATGTCTAAATCGCCTGTAAGTACGGGTATGGCGTAGTCTTGCCAAGATTGTTCTACTAAATTGCGATCGCTTAAACCATCGGAGCAAAGCAATAAAATCCCATCTTCTTCTATAATAAATCTTTGAACCGAAAAGTTGAGAAATTCTGCTTCTTTTGTGCCTAGTGCTTGGGTCAAGGCTTTGGCTTCTGGGATTTGCAATGCTTGACGATATAAACTTTTCCCTAAACCAACTTCTCGTTTGACCATATCATCATCCACAGTTAGGAGTTGACAATAATTCTGGGTAATCCAATAAGCACGACTATCACCAACATGGGCTAAATAAAGTTCGTGGGAATTCTCTAACTGTTCTCTTTTTTGAGGGATTTGCAATGACATAACTAAGGTTGTAGCCATGCGTTCCTTTCCCTGACGTTTTTGCTCGTCATTACGCGACCATACTACATTATTAACTACCCGCAAACAAGACTCTATTTGTTGACATAAGAGATTAGGAGTTAATAATTCTGTTTGTTCGTCTATTTCCGCCAATAAAGCCCGCATTTGCAATTTGAGAGACTGCAAAGCTAATTGACTCGCAACTTCACCACCTTCATGACCACCAATACCATCACAAATAATTGCTAGTCGTGGTTGCAATTGATCATCTATATCTCGCTGATGAATAGGATAACAAGCATCTTCATTATGTTTAATGACGGAACCTGAATCTGTTGCCCCAGAAATAGTTAAATATAAAGGTAATTCTGCGGCTGTTGTCAGTAATATTTCATTGATTTTAGTATTAATGATTTCTAAATCATTTTCGGGTTGACACATTAACTCAACTATGATGTCTAATTTTTGGGAAAGCGTGGTTTCTGTAAGTGTCACCCAATTGCGCCAAGAATTACCTAAATCTTGTAAAGTCGGTTGACCAGTGTTTTGATGCAGTTCTAATAGGCGAATACACCAACCTTGCACACATAAATTATCTGCTAATAATAAACTTTGGGCAAGTTCTAATGCTGATAAGGGTGTCCACAATTGGAGAATTTGCCATAACCAGTAAATTTGTCTGACGGGAGATGCTTGTTTCCAGGAGTCGGTAATTGTTGGGTAAATGCAGCCTGTTTCATCTATGGGGGCATTTTCTAGTAAAAGAATATCATCTTCTATTTCGGCTAAGGAGGTAAAACCATAGGCTTGGGGTATATGCAAATGTTCTGAGTATAAGCGTAGGTAGGGAATAACGATATTTGGTAGTTCTGCGGGGATATCTGGTAATAGTGCTGGTTGGGTATCTAGCCAAATTTGCGGTTTGATGACTTCATATCTATTTGCTACTTTTGTTTCTGGGGGAATTTCTGCGGCTTGCTTGCCAGTTGCCCAGAGATAGCGGTAAATTAGGGGAGTGTAACAGCGATCGCAAATAGTCTCTCCGACAGCATTCAAAGGTTGATCACATTCTGGATTTGGGCAATTAATCACCCGTTGGGTAGAAAACATAATTAAAATTAGGATTAGTTTTTTCTGTAAAGTTTGACTGTATTGGTGTATCTAAATACCAAGTTAAGATGAAACTGCATGGAATAAGATTTTAAGAATATTTGACCGCAAATAAACGCAAATAAACGCAGATAAGAATAGATGAATAGATTTTATGATTCTGTTCAGCCTCAGATAATGTTGGGATGAGTAAATTCATTGTAAGGGAAAAGCGTTATGCCAAGTTCTAGATTGATTTGGCTGTTAGCGGTTTCGGTTCTGTGTTTGACGGAATTGTTTTTACCATCGGCTTTTGTTGCTTTTATGATGGGCATTAGTGCTTTAATTGTAGGATTATTGTCCTACTCTGGTACAGGAAACCGGCAGAAATTATCGCTGAGAGGATTAAGGCTAACCCTGATGCTCAAAAAGCACTAGATGTGCTGTTAGCCTTAAATTATTTGGATATGGGGAATACTATTGGTAAAAGCGATAGCAGCAAGGTGATGTTTATAGACCCTCGCACTATTCCAGCTACTTTGGAAGGTATTCGTTCTATTGTTTCAGATAATGCTCCTAATCCCAAACCTCTCTTTCCCACTAATTAAATAATTTCTTCTTTCATTCCTTCTTTCTGACTCCTGACTCCTGAATGGGCCCAGACCCTGCGCCCCTACCTTCTGATAGCGCAGCGTGGCGTTAGCCACATACTCCTTCTTTCTGACTCCTAAGTAGCTTGACATTTTGTACATAGTCCAAAAAATTCTAGAGTGTGATAAAACACTTTAAATTGATGACTGGTTTGTAATTGGTTTTCGAGTTCATGGACAGGACATTGATGAATAGGAATGGAAATGCCACATTGTAGGCAAGTTAGATGATGCTTGTCCTGTTGTATTAAACTATAAAGGGCTTCACCATGTGCTAAAGTTCGCACTTGCACTAAGCCTTCTAATTTGAGAGCATCCAAGGAACGATAAACTGTTGCTAAACCCATGCTTTGGTTGAGATTACGTAGTTCTACGTAAATCTCTTGAGCAGAAATGCCTTGTTTAATATTTTGTAACAGGTTTAAAATCCGTTCTTGACTACGGGTATGTATGGCTCTCATAAATCGTTGTTAAATTTGTATTTATGTAGAGGTAATTCATGAATTACTTCTACTTCCTGATTATATTTTCACTCAGTTAGACCAGAAAAGTTATAAGAAAATAGCCTAAAAACCCTTGAGGGCAAGTTTTGGAGGGTGGCGGAAAAACTTAACTATCCTTTCTTTAGGCAAGGGATGAAAGCCAACTAGTACCACAAGGCGTTCGTCAAAAGTCAAACGTCAAACGTCAAAAGCAATATTGGGCAAGCTTTTTGGCGATTAAGAATGGTTGATTTATTTACGCCGTGCTGTACTAGTAGTTCGTCAAATTTATTTTGACGGGTAATGATCGGAAAAACTTCTGTTCTTCCCTCCCCTACCCCCGGCGCTTCTCTTCTCCCCCTGCTTGCCTTCACCCGTCATTTTCGGGTTGACAGACTACTAGAGGCTGTCTTCCTCCAGTGACTTGTGTTATCCTAATTATCACAGGAAAGGTAATCAACCTGTCTAAAAACCTCACTGCCTAACGGTAATCTGTACCTTGACAATTAAATCTATGGGGTTCTACTTCATTGTTCTAGTTCCCTCCTAGCAGTAGGTAAAAGATTTATAGGACTAGACGAATCAGAATTGTTGAAACAGAAAAGTTTCATCCTCAACAGGATTTGCAGTCATGCAACTACGGTCGGGCAGACCGAAAGTTAACGCTTGGGGAGAGTCCCACCTCTCTCGCTAGATAACGCAAGGAGTCTAGTTTAAGTGGTCTCGTTGAACCAAGAATCCCCGTGTCTTTAGACCGGGGAGTGTCAAAGCGATCGCAGCATTCAGCAAAAAGCCCGTGCAAATAAAATATTTAGCTAAAATTTTCGTGACTCTGAGAACTTCAGTTTTAGATCCTGCTGGTGTGGCTGTACAATCTGGCCTCAAACAAACGGGATACGACAATGTGGAACAGGTGAGAATTGGTAAGTACATTGAGTTAACCATTACCGCACCTGATGAAATGAAAGCGCGTCGAGACTTAAATCAAATTTGTGACCAAATGTTATCAAATCCAGTCATCGAAAATTATCGCTTTGATTTGATTGAGGTAGAATCACAAACTGGCGTATTTTGAAACTGGCAATGGGTGATTGGTAATAGAAACAATACTATTGCCAAAGCCCTGAAACCCTATTGATATCGTCACGATTTTATTGGGTTTCAGACATATTTTGGAAAATTGGCAATAGTATTGAGAAAATAAATAATTTGCCTCTTGCCTCTTGCCTCTTGCCTGTTCCCTGTTCCCTGTTCCCTGTTCCCTGTTCCCTGTTCCCTGTTCCCTGTTCCCTGTTCCCTGTTCCCTGTTCCCTGTTCCCTTTCCTCTGACAACTAATGAAATTCGGTATTTTAGTTTTTCCAGGTTCTAATTGCGATCGTGATGTTGCCTATGTGACTAGAGATTTACTAGGACAACCAACGCGGATGATTTGGCATCAAGAGACGGATATTAGTGATATAGATGTGGTAATTGTCCCCGGTGGCTTTAGTTATGGGGATTATTTACGATGTGGGGCGATCGCTCGCTTTTCTCCTGTGATGCAGCAAGTTATCAACCATGCACAACAAGGTAAATTTGTCATCGGTATTTGTAACGGGTTTCAGGTATTAACTGAGGCTGGTTTATTACCTGGGGCATTGGCGAGAAATCAAGATTTGCACTTTATCTGCGATCGCTCTACCTTGAAAGTTGAGCGTAATAATTTACCTTGGACTCAGGGTTATGCTGAAGGGGAAGTTATTACTTTACCCATTGCACATGGAGAGGGTAGATTCTACAGTGACGAAACTACTTTAGCAGAAATCGAAGCTAACGGCCAAGTTTTATTTCGTTATCAAGAAAATCCCAACGGTTCACTCAACAACATTGCCGGGATTTGTAATCTTCAAGGCAATGTTTTGGGCATGATGCCACATCCAGAACGAGCAGCAGATTCCGCGTTAGGTAATAGCGATGGTTTGCGCTTGTTTGAGGGTTTGTTGGGGAAGGTAGCAGCTTTGGTGTAATAGATTCCCGGCTTCTGTGAGAAGTCGGGTATTTTATTTTCTTTATGTCTCGACTTGTCAAGTCGCAGAACATTATTATTTAGTATTTAAAAAAAGAGTTTTTGCGTATAAAATCCAGTTTAAATAGTTTTACCTATAAAATGTTTTATTGTATGAATAGAGTAATTACGGTTAACATTTGTATAGAATGTGATAAAATTTATATCATGTTAGATTAGTCTAGATTAGGCAGAGTAAGGAATAATTACATAGTTTTTAAAGGAAGGTATATCTAAAAAGGATATTACTTTGGTTTTTAATAATCAAGTAACTCGGAAGTTAACTGATTTATGTTGACTGGATATTGTGGTGATTATAACATTTGATAAAGTGATTTAATTGATCAAACCTTACCCAGAATATGATCTTTTTTTGTCATCAATAATTACAGGGAGCAAGATAATATGCAAGAAATTTATAAGATTTGGGATATTTTTTGGGATAATGATCTATTCCATTGGGCAACTGTTATAGTTTTTGGTGTAGCTGTAAGTTGTGAAATATTCACAGTTTTAAAATACTGTAAACTATCTAATCGTGATCAAAAAGCAATATCTCAGCTAAGGAGAGGAAATATAGAAAATATTTCACCAGAATGGATTAATGAACATTTAGAAGCAAAAAATAATATACCTCTTGAGATTAATGACAAATATATACTCAAGCAATATCCAGAAATTTTAACTCATTCTACTCGCAGTAATTTACGTTTTGTGGGTACTTTATGTACAGCTATTGGTGTCTTAGGAACATTTTATGGTATTCAAGCAGGAATAGGAGGTATTCCCCTAAATAATCTTAATAATACACAGTCTTTAATGTCAGGAGTTGCAGGGTTATTAGAAGGAATGAAAACAGCATTTTCTACTTCTTTAATGGGATTAGGATGTGGAAGTTTATTTACGATTATCCTCTTTATAACAGACTCAATTAGACAATCACAACATGATCAAATTAGCAGAAGTTTACATAAAATTACTGTTACAGGAAAAGATGGCAGTGATGATGCAGCTAATAGTTTAAAAGAAATAGCTGAAAGTTTTAAAAAATTTGATTTTAATGCTAATTTAAGAGCGTCTCAAGCACTAGAAAGAGTAGCTAAAAACCTTGATGCTGAAATTATTGGCACAGAAGTAGGAAATGCTGTTAGTAGTCAATTAGATAGGATAATTGAAACGAGATTAACACCTGTATTTAATAATATTGCTAGTTCCCAAGAAACACTAAATCAAATTACCACTGTTCAAAGAGATGTACTGGAAAATTTAATTAGTGAAATGAAAAATCAATTAATTATTCCCATAGTTGAAAGACTAGATCAAAGTGCAGCTTTAACTCAACAAGCATCCCAAGCTGTTACTAAATTAAATAATGAGTTAGGGGGAATTTCTGAAAAGTTAGCCAATTCAATTGTCACAATTCAGCAGTTTCAACAAGAAACATTAGGAAAATTGAATAACTTTGCTAATAGTTTAAAATCTACTTTACATGATTTTCAAACAGATACCACAGGAGTTTTAGAAAAAACAGGTATTGCAATTAGTAATGCAGTAGAAAAAAGTATTGAAGGAATGGAATCGCAACGTCAAGCATTTGAAGAAAGTGCAGAAAAAGCTGCAAATACATTTACAGGTATTCGAGAAGATTTAGAACAATCTTTAACAACTCAAGCTGAACAACAAAAACAAATGTTAGAGAGTGTTTATTCTGTATTCTCAAATATACTAAATCAAGCAAATGATAATTTCACAGTTCAGACACAAACTTTAGAAACTGTTGGTAAAGAAGCATCACAATTAATGAATAATGCTAAGGATAACTTAGAAAGTACATTAACTAATATTGATGAAACGTTGCAAAATACTCGCATTACAGTACAAGAGGAATTACAAACATTTAGAGTCCAGTATCAAGACAGTTTAACTCAATTCTTTAATGATCAAAATCAATTATTAGAAAGTACATTAGGAACACAACGGGATGCTTTATCAGAAGTTGTAACTGATTTACGCAATGCTTTTGCAGAAGAAACCCAACGTAGACAATCATTAATGGATGATTTGAGTCATACCATAAACCAAGTTAAAACAGGTATTGCTGAAATTAATCAAGTAGGTATTGCTATGCACGAAAGAATTCAATCTATTGAAAAACTAACTACCGCTATGGGATTACACTCAGGAGAAAGATTAACCCAATTACAAGAGTTATCTCGGAATGTTGGTACAGCAACTCAAGAATTTAATCTTCTTCTTCATAATTGGGAAAATCATCTTAATAACTATATGGATACTTCAACAAAATGGCAAACTAAATTCTTTAATGAAGCTGATGAATCAATGTCAAAAGTATGTAGTGGTTTACTAGAAACTGCTAATGTTTTAGTCAAAATTGAAAATAATCGTCAATTAATGAACGATTAATTTTTTAAGTAATTAAATCATACAATTAGGTAAATTATCTCATGTTAAATCCTTTACAATTTCAAAATAATCACAATGATCAAGATGAAGAAAGTTCTGCAACTTATCTTTCTATTGGTGATTTAATGTCAGGATTACTGATGTTTTTTGCTCTGCTTTTTATTACTGCTTTAGTTCAATTGAATGAAGCTCAAAAAGATATTACCAGAATTTTAATAGGTGAATTAGAAGGTCAACTAAAAGCGAATAATATTCAAGCCTCAATTGATCCAAATACTGGTGATATTAGCTTGAGAGATAACATACTATTTGAAACTAATAGTGCTAAATTAAATCCTCAAGGTGAAAAAACATTACAAAAACTGATACCAGTTTATAGCAAAGTAATTTTTGAAACTCCCAGAGTTAAAGATCAAGTTGAACGAGTAATTATTGAAGGTCATACCAGTGCTTATGGTAAGTCTGATTTTAATATGGAATTAAGTTTAATGAGAGCATGGGAAGTTTCTAAATATACTTTGTATAAAATGCCATTTTCTAATACATCTCATAAATCGCAATTAGAGAAAAAAATCATGGTAGTAGGGAGAGGGGAAAATGATTCAAAATCAGGAGATTTATCAACAGATAGAAAGGTAGTATTTCGGATTCAATTTAAGGGGCAAGATTTAGGTCAGTTAAATACAGGAAAAAAGTAGGAAGTTATGCTTAATAAAAATCTCGGCGAAATTACTCCACCTGACTATAAACCTCATAGATTAATCACTCTTGCTAAAAAACAAAAAGTAGGTAATATTAACCTAGATATATTAGTATTAAAAGAAAAAATTAATGATAATAAAATCAATGAAATTACTTTTGTAGAATGGATATGGTGTATTGATAATGATCAACCTTGGGAAAAGTTACAGGATTCAGAAAAACAAGAATTATCTTTAAAAATTTGGAATATTTCTTTGGAAATAGAATGGTTATATTTTACATTAATTCGTCGTTTAGCTTGGTGTTATAGTGGTCAAAAAAATGTCATAGCATCTTATTTGAAAAAGAGTTTTCCTATTTGGAGTAAATCAATTTATTTAAAAGATAATTTAGCAATTAAAATTCTGGTTGCTTTAGGAACAGATTACCCTAAACAAGAACTGGTTAAAATTACCTGCAATCACAATTTAACTCGGAACGAATTATTAAATAAAATAAATAATGTTTTGCCAAATCTTCCAATCTTAAAAGATTATCTCTTAGAAATTGCTCCTTATTTTCCTAAAATGCATCCGATTACTTTAGATAAAGTTAACTGGTTATTACGTTGTTTTGATCAAATGGAGGAAATAATACAAATTGCAGCAGTTGAATATATATTAAATCATGTTTCTACTAGCATAGCTGGTACTTTTCCTGAGTTGGTTAATTGGTTAAAACAAAATTATAATAATTCTCAAAAACAATCAAAATTATCAGATAAAGCTAAACAAAAATTTAGAGATTGGGTTGGTGCAATTAATTATAATGATTTTCGCCAATTAGTAGATTTAATTATTAATAGGGTTAGCATTACAGAAAAAGAGGAAAAACAATTAACAAGACGGCAAGGTTTTTGGGCTAACTATAGTAATAGTTTTATGAGAATTAAAATTTTACTTCCTATGCAATCTTATCAAATAATTAATGATTTGCTGCGAGAAGATCAAGATGTAAAAAAATTGGAATTTGATGGCAGTGATGCTACAGAAATATGTATATTTGATTTAGGAGATAAAGGTTTTATTGTTGAATTTTTTAGAGGTAGAGGCAGTGAAACTAGATTATTTCCTAAAAAAGATGATATCGAAAGAATTTTATTCGGTTCAAGATCATTATCAGTAAAAAAAATCAGATCATTAGGTGGAGAAGCGCATGATCATGTTCTGGGTTGGCAATGGTCTTGTGAAAAATTATTGAGAGAAAAATATCAGATTTTACCAAATACAGGAACTACATATTTTATTGGTTTACACGAAATATATGGTAGATATAATAGAGGTTTACCTGAACTATCTACTGAAAATAAATATAAACGCCAAGAACAACTACAACAATGGAGAGGTATAATTAACAGACTAGAATCAGATGCCAGGCGATCGCAATTTTGATAAACTTTAATTGATATATAATTAATAATTATGACAGATATTTTTGAAAAACCATCAATAGAAAGTTTACTTAATGAAATTGTCGCTTTAAATCATAGCTGGAAAGCTGCGGTAGAATTATTTGGAGATGATACTCCTTTAGCCCAAAGCGCGAGAGATTTAAAAGGATGTTTACAGGTAAGGTTATTACATACTTATCCAGATCAGGTTTGTTTGATCATAGATAAAGACACCTCTGAACAAGCAGGAGAAGACTTATATAGTTTGCGCTTACTAACACCTATCAATAATCGTTATGATGCTGAACATTTACCTGTAAGAGTTGCTAAAAAATTACTTACTGAAGAAGAAATTAAAGCGTTAACTAAACAATATTGAGTTAATTAGAATATCCTACGAGAAATTAAAAAAGACAGGTATTAAACCTACTCTGTTTATAACTCGTAATATACCCGACTTCTCTAATCAATTGGGTATATTCTTGATCATTTTTTCGCGTTTTATGGGTTGAAGCTATTGACTCGCGCCAAAAAATATGTTAGACTAGCGCTTGATAAGGAAGAACTATTCTCCACTTTCTCCTCCCACCACGACATCCCGAATTCGTAAACTCGGACCACCGCAACCGACGGGTAAACCATTTTGTCCACCTTTACCACAACCCCCGGATTCATCCCAGTAAAAATCATCACCAATAGCTTCAATATCTGCGAGGGTTTGGAAAACATTACCGGAAAGAGTCACATCCTTTACAGGTTCAGCAATTTTGCCATTTCTAATCATCCAAGCTTCCCCAGCACTGAAAGTGAACATTTCCCCGTTCGTCATTCCTCCTAGCCAATTTTGGGCAAAAACACCTTCTTTAATCCCCGTAAATAAGTCCGCGACTGGGGTTTTACCCCGTTCAATCCAGGTATTTGTCATTCTCACAATGGGGGAATAGTGATAATTGAGACAACGGGCATTTCCTGTGGGTTTCTCCTCTAATTTACCAGCAGTTTCACGGGAATGGAGTCTACCAACTAATACACCATCTTCAATTAACTGGGTCGTCGTCGCCGGTGTACCTTCATCGTCGTAAAAATAACTACCGCGATGTCCTTGGGGTGCAGCGCCATCAAATATTTGCAGTTCTTCCGGTCCAAAACGTCGTCCTAGAGTCATGACTTCCAGAATATCAGGGTTTTCATAAGCCATATCTGCTTCGGAAAGATGTCCAAAGGCTTCATGAACAAACAAACCGCTGAGAATGGGATCAATAACTACGGTGTAAGTATTACCCTTGACAGATGGTAAAGATAAAGCCGTAACAGCCCTTTCTGCTGCACCTTTAACTTGTTTGTCTAAATTAGTTAGATCTTCGTAAGCTTTGCGAGAACCAGTGGTTTCTCTGCCGGTTTGTACAGTATCCCCATTCCTGGCTGTGGCGGCAAAGCGCATTTCCATATCTACCCAAGATTGATCAATGAAAGTTCCTTCAGATGTGACAAGAATCACTCTTTGAGTGCTATCACTGTAATGAACGGACGTGGTAGTAATACGGTGATCAACTGTTTTCAGGAGGTCAGTATAGCGATCGCATAATTGCTTTTTCTGCTTTAGCGAAACCTGACGGGGATCAGTACCCAATAGAGGTAATTTACATACAGCTTGCACAGGATTAATCGCTGCAAGTATGGTTTCTTCATCACCCACTATCCGGGCTGCGGCGATCGCCTCTTCTATGCGTTCTTCAATGGTTGCTAATTTGTTGAAACTACTTAATCCCCAGCCACCTTTATAACAAGTGCGAACATGACCACCAATGGAAATTCCCTCGCTGAGAGTTTCCACCCTATCACCACGCAAAACAATATCTGTTCCTTCAGCTTCTTCCAATCGAATCATCAAATAATCCACACGGGAAGAATAACGGGAAATTAAATCTGAGAGGAGATTTTGAACATCAGTAAGTTTAGTTGTCATTTTATAAATCGCTATAAATTACATTTATTTTCTTATTGAAAAACATATTTTTCTGCTACTTTCCAATAACGAGAAAACCGCTTTAAATCAATATATCCGTCATATTCAAAAAACGGTTCTACAGCAAAAACTTCCAAAGTTACAGACTTTTCAATTTGATCACAAATATCATCAAACCTGGGACTGGGACTATCTGTAGTTACAACTAAATTAGTATTATGTTCCTTAGCAAAAGCTAAAACTTCTGCTGCTACATTTCCTCGGCGAATTTCCACAGGTAATTCTAGCAAACATTCATAAATGAAAGTCAGGCGTTTGAGGCTAATTTGCCATTCTGCTATTAAAGCATCATCCCAAACCCAAAGGGCTGGGGCTTGGGGATATGCTTGGAGTACAGGGCTTTGGGGACTCAGACAGTCTCCATTGATCCAAATAACTGGTTTATTCATAATCTTTGCTTATCTATATCAAGAGAAAAACCAATATCCAACCATCTTAAATTATAACGGTGATAGTCAATCATTTTCCAACAAGTTCAAATCCTTTAATGGCTGATTTGACAAGCATTGTGACCCTTAACTCCAAGCATTCTAACTTTCCTGATCCATAAAATTTTAATAATTTTTGCAAAATCGTAACTATGGATACATCCAATTCTGGCAACAGTGGATAACATGATAAAAATATTCACATAGTAAGAAAAATCAAGAATCAAAAAACCATTTCTTGTTCCTCTTACCATTTTCATAAACAGCAACCTACAGGAGTTTGCCTTCTTAAATAATTCACCCGACAAAAATAATCTTTATTACCTTAAATATAAGGTTAAAACAACTCTATCACAATTCATACCAATTTGATGTGAGACTGCACAGAATCATAAAATCCATGAATTCATCCGCGTTTATCTGCGGTCAATGATTCTAGAAATCTGATTTTATTAGGACTTACGCAAGTGTCACACCAAAAATCTGTTGTAGGGTGCGTCAGACTGCATAAATCCTGCAAATAAACAGATTGTTGATATTTGACGCACCCTACCAATGTGCCAGTTGCGTAAGTCCTGTTTATGTAGCTTCATATTAATTTGGTATCAGTATGATATTATCAAAATATGTCATACTAATTCGGAATTTTAGATTGGGGATGAAAAACACTTTGACAACAGTTTCCCACACCACTAAATATCCGCAGTTAGCGTCCTTGTGATATTTCAGCTAAACAATCAAGGAGTTCATTATGCTTCGACAAATGTGCTGGTTATCTAAGTATGGCGGTGATGATGAAAAGATTTTACACTTGCAAACTGCACCTGGACAACCTTGGCGACCTTACACAGCTTTTCCGCAATTTTCAGTTCCAGATTATCGCATTCCTCGCGGTTCTAAGGGTTGGGCTACTTATCAAAAACTCTTGAAAGCGGGTTGGACTTTAGTACCTAGTGCCAGAGGCAGTGAATTTGCCCTCACTAGCTATGCAGAGTCAACTGTGCATAGTTCATAGCCTATATTACCATCTGGGGAAACCCATCAACATTTTTGGTCTTGCTGAATTGAAGTATGAAATTAGGAAATTTAATGCAGCCTTAATTCTTTGCGTCTTTGCGCCTTTGCGTGAGACATATTCATATATTTAATCAGCAACACCAACATTATCTCATCCCCAGATTGGTGATAGGAGTCACCAGTTAAAAATTGTTCGTATATTTGAGCAAGTAAACCCCAAAGACCTTACAATGGAGGAGGTGCGTTAACTGCTGTTACAAACATTTATATTTATGCCTCCTCGTTGGCCTCGCAAACCAGATCGCCAAGATCCAGATTTCCGTAAACTAGATGATCGCATGAATTTCGCTGTTCATGTTGGTATTTGTGCAACTGTCACTTCTGGGTTGTGGTTTTTCCACATTTTGAAAACTACTGCCTGGGAATGGCTTCCTGGGGTAACAATTGGTTGGGTGGGAGTATTGCTGCTGCATCTAATTTACATTGGTGCGATCGCTAATTACGACCAAACCCCACCGAAATCTACCTAAAGAAAGACTATCTAGCTAGGGAATTCTTACCTGTGGTAGTAGCTAAAGTCTAGCTAATTGAGTAATAATGTGAAATGAAAGTCAGATATCCCAATATTACGAACAATGAGGTTATATTTGTGGCTAAAACTAATACCACAGAATTACTGGAAACCCTAGCGGCCGAAATTGGTGAAAGTGTTTATATAGATATTGCAAAATGGCATCTTTATTTAGCCGATGCCAAATTGCATAATATTGTTGCTGAAAAATTGTATCCTTTAATTACTTCTAAAGGCGTTAATGAAGAAAAAGTAATTACCGCTTTAGAATCTATCACTGTGAAAGTGGGTGGTGGCAGAAATGAAATATCTTTAATTAATTTATTGCCCTTGCAATGTCAAGTTACCTTAGTAGATATTGTCGAGAAATATCAACGGGAAATATAATCTTCATTTTCTTCCCATTGGCAAATTTACACATTTTAAATAATGGAGGTTGATCAATATGTTTTTACAAATCAAAGATAGCCGCGATTTGGTGAAAATAGTTGATGTTCAAGAACTATTAGACCCCACTAGTAAAATCGTCCACGCCCAAGATCAAGAAGGACAAGAAGAACAAGAAACCGACATTTATCAAAAAGAAGAACTAGTATTTCCCTCTGGAGAAAAATTACCACGTTGTTGGTTAGATGCCAAATTTAGAGAAAGAGAATCTGTAGCAGCTTAATATTAATTACATAGGGTGAGATAAATCACCCTATAATTATAATTGGTACTAACCGCATAGATTGGATTTAAGATTAACTAGAAATGCCAGCCAAAGATATTTATCACAATACAGTTAGAACTGCGTTATAAAAAGATGGATGGATAATTACAGATGATCCCTTTAAACTAAAGTGGGGGTTACGAGAATTATTTGGGATCTTCCGTACTTACTATGCTAAATTATTGTTTCAAATCCCAAAATCCTTGCCATATAAGGATTTTACGTTAATTCATTGGTTAATTTGACATAAATTTGGCATCAAAAACAATGAAACCCTTTGTTTATATGGGTTATGGGGTAAATAAACTCATATTTGGCATAACAGGTACGGAAGAACCAATTTTTTCTGAACCTATTGGTACATTAGTTTTGAAAAAACATAAAAACAGATCCCCGACTTCTCCAAGCAGTCGGGGATATAAATTCCTAAACCTATACTTTTTGTGTAACTGTCACACTTTCAGAACCTTTAGAAAAGGCTTTAGTAATCCAATAGGTGAAAATATGAGAAAGTACACCTAAAGGACCGGCAAATAAACACAAAGCTATCGAGTGAATTGTCCAAATTCCGGTTTTTTGTCCTTCCCAATAAATCCATCTACCGACAAATAAATCCATTACCAAAAAATGAATCCAACCTGTAGCAGCAGCCGTTTCATCACTAAAAAATCTAGCTATATCTGCTAATTGAGGATTTGATAAAGCTGCGGCGTTTTCTGGGGTAATGCTGACGACAAATAAATAGGAATATGCACCAGCTAAAACAACAAAAGGTAAATAAGATTCCATTACCTTGCGGGTGACATTCCAATTGGGTAACAGAATCATCAAAGCCCAAAAAGGCAAAACAAAAAGATTGGCAACGTTAAATAAATCTGTGATATTCATATTACAAAGCTACTAATTGAGATTCTATTTCTGAAGATTGTAAATTACGACCGATAAAAACTAAACTGGTTTGTTTTGCTTCTTCTAGTTTCCAAGGACGATCATAAAATTTATCAAATCTTGTTCCTACACCTTGCATAACTAACCGCATGAGTTTATTCTCAACAGCCACAAATCCTTTAATTCTGTAGATTTCCTGTTCTTCTGCCAGTTTTTCTAATGTTACTTGTAGCTTTTCTGGGTCAAATGTTCGGTCTAAAATCACGTGAGTTGAGTTGATTTCATCATCATGATCATGGTCTTCTTCGGTGTCATGATGACTAGGACGATCATCTAAATTATCTTCAACTGCGGCTGCAAATCCTAATAAGATAGATGGGTCTAATTTACCATAATCACTAGAGACAATTTTCACAACTCTAGGTAATTCATTCTTAACTAATTCTAAAACTTGTGCTTGTGTTTCACTATCAACTAAATCAGTTTTATTCAAAATCACTAAATCAGCACAAGCAAGTTGATCTTCAAACAATTCTTGTAATGGTGTTTCATGTTCTAGACTATCATCTTCTTGGCGTTGGGCTGCTATGGCTTCTAAATCACTAGCAAATGTTCCCGCGGCCACAGCGGCACAATCTACTACTGTAATGACTGCATCTACTGTAGCAGCATTGCGGATTTCTTGCCAACGAAAGGCTTTAATTAAGGGTTTTGGTAAGGCTAAACCAGAGGTTTCAATGATAATATAATCAATGCTATCTCGGCGTTTAATTAATTCCCGCATTGTCGGGTAAAATTCTTCTTGGACAGTGCAGCATAAACAGCCGTTTGTCAGTTCAAATATATTAGTTTCTTGATTTGCTTCTGTTTCATCTTCTGGGCAAATTTGACAGGATTTCAATAATTCTCCATCTATCCCCAGTTCGCCAAATTCGTTAACTAATACTGCTATGCGTCGTCCTTGGTTGTTTTGGAGGAGGTGACGGATAATGCTGGTTTTACCGCTTCCTAAGAAGCCTGTGATGACGGTAACGGGGATTTTTGTAGCCATGTTTTGTGTGTAGTTTTGAATTCAATTTTACCATATATTGTATAACCCCTCTCCAAACCTCTCCCCGCAACGGGGAGAGGCTTAAATACCAAGAATATTACTAATTATTAGTTTAAAAGCCCCTCTCCGTGTCGGAGAGGGGTTGGGGTGAGGTCAGATTATTTTAAGAATATCCAATTTCTATCATTTTGAAAAATTCCTACACTACTTCATCAGGATGGTTATAACATCTAGGACTTACGCAACTGGCACAAGCGATGGTGCGGCTACGCTGCACCGAGCGCCTAAAGACTAAACCATTGACATAGCAATATCTGGACGTTTTAGTTGTCCTATTAAATAATTAGAAAGCAAATTATGCTTAATTTGATAAATAGTTTGACCTGTGTTGTAAGCTAAGTTTTTTAGTCTTAGCCAAACCAACATAGCACAAGCTATATGATTTCTTTGAAGACGACCTTTGCGACACTGACATGATTCAATGCCAGTTAATTGTTTTATCTCCCTGTGAAACTCTTCTATTTTCCAACGGATTTTACACACCTGTTGTGTAACATCCATAGAACTCATTTTTTAAATAATAATTAATTTTATCGTGACTAATATTGTCTAAATGTTCTGCTAGATTAGTCATTGTGTAGTTGATTTGACTGCTAAGTAAATACTGGCAGTAATTAAGTTTAGTAAATTTCATCGTTAATTAATTTCTTAATGCACCCTATCATCATTCTCTCATAAAATTAATACCCGTCATTTATTTAATCTATTACTATTAACAATTCTCAATCAGTCTGATTCAATAACATCTTCATTATTGCAGTACACATATACTAATAATTAGCGATCGCTGTGCCAGTTGCGTAAGTCCTGATAAGCTTCTTTAGCTTTATTTTCCGCTTCTTGTCTGATAGTATCTGTGATGGTATCAATGGGAAGAGTAAATTCTACTCTAGTCATAAAATTACAACTTTAATTAACTGAGGAACTAAAGCTTTCAAAGCATTACCACGATGACTAATTGATTTTTTTAAACCCGTCGTCATTTGAGCAAAAGTCAATTGTTTCTCTGGTACATAAAAAACCGGATCATAACCAAAACCACTATCTCCAGAAGGTGCAAATAAGATTTCACCGTGACAAATACCCTCAGATTGAATTACTATTTCTCCTTGAGGATTTGCAACTGCGATCGCACACACAAATTGAGCTTGACGATTTTTCTGATCACCTAATTCTCTTAATAACCTCTCAATCCGTTCTGTATCCGTGTTACCATAACGTGCAGAATACACCCCCGGCGCACCATTGAGGGCATCTACCTTTAAACCAGAATCATCAGCGATCGCCCAATTACCTGTAGCTTTAGCAATTTCTGAGGCTTTCAGACAAGCATTCTCCGCAAAGGTTTCTCCCGTTTCTTCCACATCCAAATCTTCTGGTTTTAAAGCTAATTCCCAACCAGAATCAGCTAAATAAGCCTGCATTTCCTTCAATTTTCCGGGGTTTCCTGTCGCTACTACAAGTAATTTATTCATCAGTTGTTAGTTGTTAATAAAAAGGTAATTACAGCGGTTTCCGCTCTTATGCGCTATATCTTAGCCCCCTCATCGCTTGCGGGGAGGGGTTCTTGTATTTCACTCAACCAAGAACCGCCATATCAAATTCTGAGATTATTTATGCTAAATTTTCCGATAAATTGACTTTTTTATATAATTTCTTTAAAGATAATTCTACATTAATTGATGACAAATTTATCATAGCATCTTCAGTTTCATACTCCGTTAAAATCCATTGATTTTCCGAAGTTTTCACATACTGCATTACATAATATTTAGTTTGGTCAATTAAAATATATTCTTTAAACTCAGGAATTGAGCGATAATAAAGAAACTTATCACCACGATAGCTGCGCTCGCCGTAGGCATCATAATCTTTTGTTGATTTAGATAAAACTTCCACAATCAACACAGGATTAGTAACTATTGTAGTATTAGCGCTGTAATAAAATAGCCTATTTTATAGGCAAAAGAGGTACAAATTTTCATCACAAAGCTTTGCACCTCAAGGGTTTTACTACTGACGGGGTTTTTTCTTAGAAGCCTTTAATACAGGTAAAGGGTCAGCCGAAGACTGAGGAGGTAAATAATATTGTGCAACAGGTTCTTCTGGTAAAGACGGACGTTGCTGCATTCGCCATAATTTAAAGACGAGAGCTATTCCGGCTGTTCCTAAACCAAAGGTGAAAAGTGACCAACTATCATCTAAACCACCAATCAAAGCATCTATCATTCCCACTGTTATCAACGCACTAATGATAGGTTCTTTGCGGTAGGCTGACTTTAAAAAACGAGGTAATACAGCATTCATCACAGCTTACTTAGTTCCAGTTAGATTTTTTGTATAAATTTACTCAGAATATCCCAACTAATATTTGTCTGTTTCATCAAAGGCAAATAATAGCATAGATAATTGTAATTTCCTTTGGCAAAAAAGGGAGTACGGTAATTAACACCCACAGACAGAAGAGATTGTGTTGAGGATCATCACAGTTATTTCTATTTTACTAGGACTGAGGCACTAAGTTAACTTGGGGAAACAGCCTGAGAGGACAAAAATAAACCGAAAACTAGTGTAGAGACGTTATATGGAACGTCTCTACACCTAATTCATACTATCAGTAACGCCAAATTAGAAGTCTACTTTAAACCAAGCCATGCAATTACACCTTGATTGGTAGCGTATTCAATTACTACCATTAAAACAAAACCAATCATAGCTGCTCTGCCATTTAAACGTTCAGCATATTCATTGAAGCCAAATTTGGGTTCTTCTAATTTGGGGGTAATGGTTGGTTGTTGTTGTGTCATAATCAGTGATTCCTTTCTTGATAATTGGCAAACAAAAATTTACAGAGATTTTTCAAGTAAATTGCCGGCTCTGGTCGTCGGTACTTAACAATTTTTAATTATTCTTTATCTATTGTAAGAAGACTGGCGGATTAGTCAAGGTGTAGCGTGAGGGAGAATAAAAATTTTGCATTTTGAATTACTGAATACGGAAATAATCAGCTAGGTACTGGCACGCTAAAGTGAAACAATCAAATATAAGAGGCTATCAATGGAAATTGGTGTTCCCAAGGAAACTAAAGATCAGGAATTTCGGGTAGGTTTAAGTCCTTCCAGTGTTCGGGTATTACGGGAAAACGGTAATAATATTTTTGTAGAAACTGAAGCTGGTACTGGCGCGGGATTTACTGATGAAGACTACCGCAATGCTGGGGCAGAAATTGTCAATACTGCGTATGCTGCTTGGAATCGGGAGTTAGTTATTAAGGTAAAAGAACCTTTGGTAAGCGAGTATAAATTCTTGCAAAAAGAGCAGTTGTTATTTACTTATTTACATTTAGCGGCAAATCGCCAGTTAACAGAATATTTAATTGATTGTGGCACTTGTGCGATCGCTTATGAAACTGTAGAACAACCAGGAGCAAATAAACTCCCCTTACTCACCCCCATGAGTATTGTTGCTGGTCGGTTAGCCGTACAATTTGGCGCAAGATTCCTAGAACGTCAACAAGGAGGCAGAGGCGTACTTTTAGGCGGTATCCCCGGAGTCAAAGCGGGTAAAGTGGTAATTTTAGGTGGTGGTGTAGTTGGTACAGAAGCCGCCAAAATCGCCGTCGGTATGGGTGCAATAGTGCAAATCTTAGATGTCAACGTGGAACGTCTATCTTACCTAGAAACCTTGTTTGGGTCGAGAGTAGAACTACTTTACAGCAACTCCGCCCATATTGAAGCCGCCGTCAAAGATGCCGATTTACTCATTGGTGCAGTCTTAATTCCCGGTAAAAAAGCCCCCATTCTCGTATCTCGTGAACTAGTTAAACAAATGCGACCCGGTTCAGTGATTGTAGATGTCGCTGTTGATCAAGGTGGATGTGTTGAAACTTTATATCCCACTTCTCACACTAAGCCAGTATACCTTGATGAAGGAGTAGTGCATTATGGCGTGCCGAATATGCCAGGAGCAGTTCCTTGGACATCTACACAAGCTCTCAACAACTCCACCTTACCTTATACAGTCCAATTAGCAAATCTGGGGCTTAAAGCTTTAGAAATTAACCCAGCCTTAGCAAAAGGTTTAAACGTCCAAAATCACCGTCTTGTACATCCTGCTGTGCAAGAAATGTTTCCCGATTTAGTTGGGTGATTGGTGATTGGTGATTGGTGATTGGTGATTGGTAAAATTTAACCCAGTCCCCAGTCCCCAGTCCCCAATCTACTTCACCATAGATAAAATAATCCCCACCAGTGAACCAAGAATTAGCACCATACCGCTGAGAGAACTAATTGCAAAACCAGGACCGCGTTTTTCAGCAGCTTGATAATATCCCCAAGCATAAGCAATTCTTCCTACTATCCAAGCAGCGCCCAGCGCAGAACCCCAAATAGGACTAACATAAGTAGAAAACAACCATAAAGCCGGAATAAATAAAGCTAGTTGTTCCAAGGTATTTTGTTGTACCCTTAGCACTCTTTCAAAATCCAGGTTTCCTGTAGTTTGCGGTACAGGAACTTGATATTTAGCTCTAGCTATACCAACATTAATTGTTACTACAAAGTATAGTATAAGTGCGGAAACAGTAACTAAACTAGGATAAGGAGACATAAAGTTGAGTAAAATGGGAAAGTAACGTGATTTACAAAATATTATAGGTGACGGGTGATTACTTACAGCAGGATTCACCGAGTCAGGAGTCAGGAGTCAGGAGTAAAACTGGCTTGCTGTCTGGCTTTGAATTTAGATCCTGTAACTCATTAATCTGCAATCTGCTGTAAGTGACAGGTGAGAATTTAATTAATTACTAGCCAGCAATGATAGAAACATTAGAACCATTAATTGAATTAAAAGGTATTTCTAAAACTTTTGGTAACAACAAGGTTTTAGATAACGTTGATTTAAAGATATACCGAGGACAAGCACTAGGAATAATTGGCCCTTCGGGAACTGGCAAATCAACGGTTTTAAGGATTATAGCCGGATTATTAAAACCTGATGAAGGGGAAATTTATATTCAAGGAGTACGCAGAGAAGGTTTAATAGAAGATGCTGCTGATCCGGTGGGAATTGGCATGGTATTTCAGCAAGCAGCCCTATTTGATTCGTTGACAGTGGAGGAAAACATTGGATTTCTACTTTATCAACATTCTCGACTCAAGCGATCGCACATTCGGGAATTAGTCAATCAAAAATTAGAATTGGTAGGACTAGCAGATATTAGTCACCTTTACCCATCAGAACTTTCTGGAGGAATGCGAAAAAGAGTCAGTTTTGCTCGTGCTATTATGTCAAATCCTCAACGGCCTACAGATAGTCCAGAGGTTCTATTATACGATGAACCTACAGCCGGATTAGATCCCATTGCCTCAACGGTAATTGAGGACTTAATCCGTGATTTACAAAATACACAAGGAGTCTGTAGTACCTACTCCATTGTCACTCACCAAGAAAGCACTATTCGGCGGACATCCGATCAAATAGTATTTCTTTATCAAGGAAAAGTGCAATGGCAAGGTACAGTAGTTGCCTTAGATCACACAGAAAATGCCCTAATTAGACAGTTTATGAGTGGAAGTGTAAATGGACCCATTCAAGTGGCTGGTTAAGTACTAAATCAAATTGCTGAGTTTAACGCTATCTGTGGAGGAATAAATGCGAGGTCTAATTAGCAGTTTCACGTCTGCACGCATGATGAGAGAAGGTTCTGTAGGATTGTTGCTCCTGGTAGGGTTAGGCGCATTTGGAATAATTTTACTGTGGTTAAATAGAATCACTCCCGGAGAAACTTCTTACAAAGCAACTATCGAATTTGCCAACGCTGGGGGAATGCAAAAGGGTTCAGTAGTCCGTTTTCGGGGTGTGAAAGTGGGAACTATCACCAAGGTTCAACCCGGAACAAATGCCATTGATGTGGAAATTCAAATTAACTCCCCTGATTTAATAATTCCCAGTAATTCCCTCATTGAAGCTAATCAAAGTGGATTAATTAGCGAAAATATTATTGAAATTACTCCAAAAGGAGATTTACCAGGGAAGTTATCTGCCAAACCTCTAGATAAAGACTGTAATTCTAGTTTGATTATTTGTAATGGTTCTCGCTTAAGAGGGATAATTGGTATTAGTGTAGATGAACTGATGCGTCAATCAACCATTTTTGCGGCTCAATATAGTAACGAAAATTTCT
This sequence comes from Dolichospermum compactum NIES-806, assembly GCF_002368115.1. Classification (NCBI taxonomy): domain Bacteria; kingdom Bacillati; phylum Cyanobacteriota; class Cyanophyceae; order Nostocales; family Aphanizomenonaceae; genus Dolichospermum; species Dolichospermum compactum. Next base: position 1,798,956 of record NZ_AP018316.1, read on the forward strand.
ATAAAAATGTGAATCGCACCTTAGAAACCTCGGCTAATGCTGCTGCTAATATCGCCGATTTAAGTAAGGATTTACAAAATTTGAGCAAAACCTTCAAAGGACAAATAAATGTATTTTCTGGAACAGCATCTACATTACAACGCTCTACAACCCAATTAACTGAAACTGCTAATAAAACTGCAGATCAATTAGGGACAACAGCTAAAGATTTTAGTGTCACAGCTAAACAAGCAAGTCGCTTACTGACAAATTTAGATAATCTCATTACTACTAATCGTTCTTCTCTAGTTGGTACTTTAAATAGTATGACGGAGACAAGTAACCAACTTAGACAGACGGTTACAAGTTTATCACCTGCCATTAATCGCTTAACTCAAGGACAATTATTAACCAATCTAGAAACCCTATCAGCAAATGCAGCCGAGGCTTCTGTGAATTTAAAAGATGCCTCTAAAACTTTAAATGATCCAAAAAACATTGTTTTATTGCAGCAAACCTTAGATTCAGCGAGAGCAACATTTGAAAATACCCAAAAAATCACCGCTGATTTAGATGAATTAACAGGTGATCCTAAGTTTCGTCAAAATATGCTGCGATTGGTAAATGGTCTGAGTAAATTAGTTTCTTCTAGCAAAGACATCCAAGAAAAAACCAAGGTAGCTGTAACTCTAGATGCTCTCAAAGCTGATGCTAATCACCCAAAGGTAGTAATTACCGCACCTGTTCCCGAAAAACAAATATTAGTAATAAATTCCGCACCCAAAATAGTGGAGAAAGTGGAAACAACCCCCCAACCACCCACAGAATCACCCAATTCATCCCAAGAACAACTCCTCCAGAAACTTCGAGACTATCGAGAGAAGGGAATAGGTGACAGGTGACAGGTGACAGGTGACAGGGAAGGAATTTTCTTCTTTCTTTCTCCTGAACTCCTGATAGCGCAGCGTGGCGTTAGCCATACTCCGAACTCCTTAATTCCAATCCTGCTCATCTTTTTTGCCACGACTTTTGTAAATTCCGCCTGTATCATGGATTTGACGGGTTTTGGCAAATAGTTCAGCTTCAGTTAAACCCCAACGTTGCAAAACTTTATCTAAGTTGCTTTGGATGTCTCGCGCACCGGGGAAACCTTGATAACGAATTTTTAGTCTAGCTAATTCCGATAAATTGTAGTCCGTTGCGTCTTGAGCGAGTAAAATATCAATAAGGGGGCGATCGCGGTTGTAGAGTGGATGTTGTTGGTCTTTACCACCGAGAATTTCTGTCATCATCAATACCTGTACGAAGTTAGCAATCCATCAACAACTCAAGATCAAAAATCTCGACCATTGCTAATTATCCACCATTGTCTACTGAATGACGGCAACTACGCCTTGTCACTTACGGCTCTCACTACTGCCATTCAGCTTAAAATAAAGATACATTATCTTTAAGAAAATACAAGAAACTCTAGATAAGGGTGAACTTATATCTCACCCAAAGACCAAGCAGCACGAGGGAAAGAACCCGCTATGTTTGAACACTTCACTTCCGAAGCCATTAGGGTAATCATGTTAGCTCAGGAGGAAGCACGACGACTGGGACACAACTTTGTAGGAACAGAACAAATTCTCCTGGGTTTAATGGGAGAAGGAACAGGTGTTGCTGCTAAGGTACTAGCTGAGTTGGGTGTTACCCTGAAAGAAGCCCGTCGAGAAGTAGAAAAAATAATTGGCCGGGGTTCTGGGTTTGTCCCTCCGGAAATTCCTTTTACCCCGAAAGTCAAAAGCCTGTTTGAGCAATCTTTCCGAGAGGCTCACGGTCTTGGACATAATTACATAAACACTGAACACTTATTATTAGGTTTAACGGAGGCTGGTGAAGGAGTCGCCGCCAAAGTATTACAAAATCTAGGAGTGGATTTACCAGTTATCCGTTCGGCTGTGATGAGCCGATTGGGTGAAGACACAGCGGTTGTCACTGGTGGTAGAAGTAATTCCCAGCGAAATCAAAATTTATCTATAGAGGAGTTTGGCAGAAACCTCACCAAACTGGCTCAGGATGGCAGGCTAGACCCAGTAGTCGGTCGCCAGACGGAAATTGAAAGAACGGTGCAAATTCTCGGTCGGAGAACTAAAAATAACCCGGTTTTGATTGGTGAGCCAGGTGTGGGGAAAACAGCGATCGCCGAAGGTCTAGCCCAACGCATTGTCAATCAAGATGTCCCCGAAATTTTACTTGATAAACAAGTAATTAGTTTGGATATGGGGTCTGTGGTGGCGGGAACTCGCTTCCGGGGTGACTTTGAGGAACGCCTCAAGAAAATCATGGAGGAGATCCGCACAGCAGGAAACATCATCTTAGTGATTGATGAAATTCATACCTTAGTCGGTGCAGGTGGCACAGAAGGCGGTTTGGATGCAGCTAATATCCTCAAACCGGCTCTAGCCCGGGGAGAACTCCAGTGTATTGGTGCAACCACATTAGATGAATATCGTCAACACATCGAACGGGATGCGGCTCTAGAGCGGCGTTTTCAGCCAGTTTTGGTAGGAGAACCATCAGTAGCAGAAACTATTGAGATTCTTTATGGTTTGCGCGGTGCTTACGAGCAACATCATAGAGTTAATATTACTGATGAAGCGGTAATTGCGGCGGCTGAATTGGCAGATCGTTATATTAGCGATCGCTTTCTACCCGACAAAGCCATTGACTTAATTGATGAAGCCGGTTCTCGTGTCCGCTTGCGTCACTCCCACATTGCCAAAAACAAGGAACTTAAACGAGAATTAACCACCGCTACCAAAGCCAAATCTGAAGCCATCAGAACCCAAGATTTTGGCAAAGCTGGTAAATTGCGGATACAAGAATTAGAACTCCAAGCCAGACTCGATGTAGAAGAAAATCAGGAAACCGTTAACTCTCCCCTCGTCAACGAAGAAGACATCGCCCAAATTGTCGCTTCTTGGACAGGTGTTCCTGTCAACAAACTGACCGAGTCTGAATCCGAATTGCTGTTACATCTGGAAGACACCTTACATACAAGACTCATCGGTCAAGAACAAGCAGTTACAGCCGTTTCCCGCGCCATTCGTCGCGCCCGTGTGGGCTTAAAAAATCCTCATCGTCCCATTGCTAGTTTTATCTTCTCTGGACCAACAGGTGTCGGTAAAACCGAATTAGCTAAAGCCTTAGCTGCTTACTTTTTTGGTTCGGAAGAATCAATGGTGCGTTTAGATATGTCCGAATACATGGAAAGCCACAATGTTTCCAAGTTGATTGGTTCACCTCCAGGTTATGTAGGATACGACGAAGGCGGACAATTAACGGAAGCTGTGCGGCGTAAACCCTATACGGTGTTGCTATTCGACGAAATAGAAAAAGCGCATCCCGATGTATTCAATATGCTGCTGCAAATCTTGGATGACGGTCATCTTACGGATGCCAAAGGGCGGAAAGTAGACTTCAAGAATACATTAATTATCTTGACTTCTAATATCGGTTCTAAGGTAATTGAAAAAGGTGGTAGCAGCTTAGGGTTTGAATTTGATAATCACGCAGACGCTAGTTATCATCGCATTCGTAACCTAGTTAACGAAGAACTCAAAGCCTATTTCCGTCCAGAATTCCTCAACCGGGTTGATGATATTATCGTCTTCACTCAACTCAACAAGGATGAAGTCAAGCAAATTGCTGAAATCATGCTGCGTGATGTTGGTAGTCGTCTCAAAGATAAGAACATCACTTTAGAAGTGACTGAAGCCTTTAAAGAGAAGGTTGTCCAAGAAGGCTATGATCCTAGCTACGGTGCTAGACCATTACGTCGTGCTATTGTGCGTCTGTTGGAAGATTCTCTGGTTGAAGCGATCTTATCTGGGGAAATTGCAGATGGAGATAAGGCTATTGTGGATGTAGACGATGATGGCCAGGTAAAGGTCAGAAAATCGGAAACCCGTGAGTTGTTATTAACTAATGTTGGTTAATTTGGGATTTCTACAATATCGGTAATTTATTTGGTGGGTGACTTTATTGTTAACCCACCTTTTTTAATGGGTTTTTATGGAAGAATATGGATTAAATGAACCACGAAGGGACGAAGAACACGAAGGAAGAAGGAAGAAGATGGATAATTTCACACTATGAGTGAAAGGTTCTGATTTTTTGGGAAGCATTGAGAATTTCAATCCCTATGACATTACCTGCTGTGTCATAAGTTTCAAGGCAGCGGCTAAAATATCATCATTAGATTCTATCTCATCGTTTGAGCCACTATTGCTCTTTCTTCCGGTTGTAATTGTTGTACAGCCGTAATTAATTGTTCTAAGGTAGTCGGGACTGATATCATCATCTAATTTCCCAAATCATTGTTTAAGATATTTGATAGTTTTAATTTGAATTACAATCCCACTCATTTTCTTCTAACATACCTCTAAGATACAAGGTTGGGTTGAACGATAGTAAAACTCAACAAATGCTTATAAATGTTGGGTTTCTTTGCGTCAACCCAACCTACGTAATTTTCTTGTTTGAGCTTAACCGACAAGTATTGGCTGTAAACCGCCTATTTAACTGTGACTGGCAGTTTTTACGCCCACGGCTTTTGGAATAATTAATGATTTGTGGTGTTGGGTTTTGCAACCCAACCAACTTTATCATCTACGAAAATGCAAAATTGGCATAGCAAATAAACCCCAAGCCAAACCAGTAATCAAACCAAAAGGTGTAACAATATAATTATTAAAATCCCATAAACCGAAAATCTGCGCTGCTAACTCCATTGGATAAGCCATCATCAACACACTAGCAAAAGCAGCGCCAGTCAAACCATATTGACTTAGCCAAAAAACACCTTTTCCATTAGTTAAACCATACAAAATTCGAGTTATCAATAAACCTGATACCGTACCATAACAGCGCATACAAACCGCCATAATAAACGGTGGTGCTAACTCCAAACCCATAGTAGGCTGCGGACATACATGATTACCCATAAAGTAAATAATGTCCGCAATGTCTGGAAGCAAAAACACGCCAGACGCAGCCAAAAAAGGAGCAAGAGGGGGACCAAAAACCATCCCAGCTAACAGGAAATCAGCAAAAAAACTCACCCAATTAACTTGTTTAAACTGTAAATCCCTAGATAAAATAGCCCGTTGCATCTTTTCTCTGTATCCTCTGTGTTTCGTTTTCTTCAATACCAAAAATGATTATAAATCATCATCTGGATTTATACCCATTGCCCGTAAACGTTCGGCTAATTGTGCAGCTTTAAGTTCTGCTTTTTCATCCCTTAATTTTTGTAATTCGGCTTCTTCTTTACCTACCAATAATAAATTACCATCCAAATCCCACCACCGTAGCCAAAGTTGTTCAGGATTATTTAAATAACTTCCTAGCCATAAACCTAATTCTACACCTAAAGGGGGAATTGGGTAATGTCCACGTTCGTTAGGCTGCATTTTTTGGTAAGAAAAATCTACCAAATGATAAACTTCTAATTGATCATTATTAACTTCATAAATGGCATAATAGGGAATGCGGATAATGCGTTCATATACCCAGAATTTACCTGGTTTTTCACCTTCCTGTAAACCAGCTAGAGGAGTTGTATCTCTTTCTTCATTACCATTACCACTGGCTAATTCTATAGCAATTAATGGGGGAATATATTCCCGCCATAATACATAAGAACGACGAATTTTACCATCTAATCTAGGTGCTACATCAGGGACATAAAACCAATCTGGTGCTATGCTACCTTTTTCTGGTGGTTCAGTTTCGCGCCAGTAAATACCACAATCTTGACCTATACAAAATTGTCCATCAGGATGTAATTTTTGTAAACTTTGAATTATGGAATCTGTGATGATAATACTTTGGGGATGTTCTTGAAAATTCTTCACGAATGTACCATCAGACTCTGGGAGTTGAGTATGATCAGGAAACTGCGGTGGTATAGCAATATCAGCCAGGGTTTCACTCATACTATTTAAAAGATTGCGGTTGTTAATTTAGTATTATATCAGAGAATAGGGAGCGCGTAATTACTGGATATTGTATTATAAAGGTTATACGGTCATCTATCACAGATTATGATTTGCTGCTTAAACCCGGATTGTTCCCAGCCTATCAACCCTGATCATCACAAGTTCTGTCAATCTTGCAGAACCCCGTTAGTACCATTATTAATCAGTCGCTTTCGAGTATTGCGGGTGCTTTCTAATGAAGGTGGTTTTGGGAGAACCTATTTAGCGGAAGATAGCCAAAAGTTAAATGAACCGTGTGTAATCAAGCAACTTGCACCTAAACAGTCAGGAACTTACGCTTTAAAAAAAGCCACAGAGTTATTTATTGAAGAAGCTAAACGCTTACAAGATTTAGGAGAACACCCGCAAATACCAACACTGTTTGCTTATTTTGAAGATAATGGTTTTCTCTATTTAGTACAACAGTTTATTAAAGGGGAGAATTTATTAGATGAATTAGCACAAAAGGGTAAATATCACGAAAATCAAATTAGAGAATTATTACTAGATTTATTACCATCTTTAAAGTTTATTCATGAGCGCCAGGTTATTCATCGGGATATTAAACCACAGAATATCATGCGCCGAGCCAGTGATGGTAAATTGGTATTAATTGATTTTGGGGCTTCTAAACAATTAACTACCACAGTTCACACCCAAATAGGAACACAAATTGGTTCTTATGGATATAGTCCACTGGAACAAATACAAGGTGGTGAAGCTTATCCAGCCAGTGATTTATTCGCTTTAGGTGCAACTTGTTTTCATTTATTAACAGGGGTTAATCCTTTTAATTTATGGACAATCAATGGTTTTAGTTGGGTGAATAATTGGCGAGAAAATTCACCCGTTTCTGTTAGTCAGGATTTGGGGAAAGTTTTAGATAAGTTGTTGAAAATTGAGATTCAAAAACGGTATCAATCTGCGGATCAAGTCATCAAAGATATACAAATTCCTCCTACTATTTATGTACCTCCAGGGGGAAATCAAATTTCTCAAAATCAAATTTCTCAAAATCAAATTTCGGGAAATTCTCCAACTACAATCAATCGTCGCGGTTTTATCTATGGAGGATTATGTTTAGGTGGTGTAACTGTTGCATTTATAGGACAAAGTTTATTTTCTGGGAAGAAAACTTTTAGTTTTGAAGTGGTCAGCACTAACGCAACCGGAAACATCATTAACCGACGGAATGAAAGTGCAAAATATTTCACAGAAGATTTAGGAAATGGTGTAACATTGGAAATGGTGGAAATCCCAGGGGGAACATTTATCATGGGTTCACTGGAAAACGAAGCAGGAAGGTATTCAAACGAAGGTCCCCGACATCAAGTTACTGTTCCTGCTTTCTTCATGGGAAAATATGAATTGACACAGGCACAATATCAAGCTATCATGGGTAGTAACCCTTCTCGATTCCAAGGCAATAATCGCCCAGTAGAACAAGTCAGTTGGAATGATGCAGTTACATTCTGTGAAAAGTTAAGTCAAAAAACACAGAAATACTACAGATTACCTAGTGAAGCTGAATGGGAGTATGGTTGTAGAGCCGGAACTACCACACCGTTTTATTTTGGTGAAAGTATTACCCCAGAATTGGTAAACTATAATGGTAATTACACCTATGCTTCTGCACCAAAAGGCCAGTATCGTCAACAAACCACAGATGTAGGTTCTTTTCCTCCTAACGCTTTTGGTTTGTACGATATGCACGGTAATGTATGGGAGTGGTGTTTGGATGATTATATAGATAATTATAATGCTACGCCTAAAGATGGTAGTGCTTTGACAGGACGAAGCAGTAAGAAATTGCTGCGCGGTGCTTCGTGGAGCTTCAATCCTGAAGACTGCCGTTCTGCCGTCCGCTACAACGTCAACCGCGCTTTCAGGAACGACATTATCGGTTTTCGCGTTGTCTGTTTTAGTGCGGCGAGGACTTAGTAGCCCTTTACACTCTTGCTCTTTTGCCCTTTTCCCTTCTTTCTCTTTTCCCTTGTTCTATCGTCTCACGGCGATCAATTTTTTTTCTAAAAGTTAGAGTAGGGTATATCGTACGATAATAACAGAGTTTTTCGGTCATGTCAAGTTTTATTTTGTCAGAATCAGGATATCCAGGATTTGAGGATTTTCAGGATGTTGTTGATAAATTTCTGGTTTTCCTTTGCGTCTTTGCTACTTTGCGTCTACCCTGCGGGATCTTTAAGAGAGATTGCGCGAAACTGAATATTAAATGTTCTCAGAATCTGACAATTTTTAAACTTCTCCTGCTGTAATTAGAGCATAATTATATATTTTAGGACTGATCCTTGTACCTTTTATTATTAAATCATCCAAAATATTTTTGACACTATCAATTAATCCTTGTTCTTTGGCTAAAATAATTACTCCAACTAAACCAACAATTGGTAAACCTCTACCAATAGCAACTTTTCTACCAGCTTTTTCATCAATTAAAAGTTGATCAGCTTTTAATTCTTCTGCCAAAATAATCGCAGAACATTCTCCTAAATCTAAATCTGTTTCTAATTGCAAATTTTTAATCAGTTCGTGATTATTTATAGAACGAACTTCCAGCCATGATACTAATTTTACAGCTAAAACAGCAGGATGATTTCCTGTGGTTAATTCTTCATAGACTTGTTGAGGAATTATCACTCTGCCAAAAACAGCCTGAAGTAAATCTAATTTACCAATTTTAGCAAGTTCACTTAATGGGGTTGTATCGGAAACAATAATCATAAATTATTTGCTTTTAACCCCATTCTCGCTTGATTGATTTCTGACTGAAATTCCTCTAAACTCATACTATCGTCAAAAAGAGATATATCATATTTAGACATTAACTCAATCATATCTAATCGAGAAATTCTTAATAATTGACTAGCTTTACCACTACTAATTTCTCCGTGTTTTAGTAGTGTCATTACATAAGCTTCTTTAGCTTTATTTTCTGCTTCTTTTCTGATAGTGTCTGTGACGCTATGGATGGGAATGGTAAACTCTACTTTAGTCATACAATCACATTTGTTTATTTTGATGATGCTTATATTATAAACCCACAGAGGTAGTTATATCTTCAAAATATTGGATTTTACCACGGAGGGAAATAAATAATTCTGCTGTTGAACTTTTTACAACAATATTTTATAGTATTTTAGTTTCCATAAAAGTAATTAAAACTTCGCCTTCTAAGATATTTTTAGGAATTTCAGATAACTTAATCTTCCCATTTCTGTAAATTCCTTTCACAGTTTGTAACATAATTAATTATCTCCTTTGTTGGTGTTGTTTATATTATAATTATAACTCTCTGCGCCTCTGCGTGAAAAAAAATGTGATTTTAATTGTCAGAATCAGGATATCCAGGATTTTAGGATTTACAGGATGTTATTGATAAATTCCTGGTTTTCCTTCACATTTTTGTGTGAAACTGATTAAATATTGTCAGAAATGGCTAACGCCATGCTGCGCGAACAGGATTTTCATGATTTTTGTAATGTCCATATTCCTAAATTATTTAAATAAATTGAGTATTTATAATTTTTATTTTGAAAATTTTATGTTGAAAATCGTATATATTAACATTAATCATAAATTTCTAAACCCTAAAAACACAACTCAAACAAACATCCTGGAAATCCTAAAATCCTGGATATCCTGATTCTGACAATTTAATTTTATAATCTCATGAGTTTTGACAACGTTTGTAAACTACTAGCAGAAAAATATCCCTTTGATTTTGCTAAATGCTTGCTTCCCCAAGCACCAAAAACCATCAAAGTCTTAAAAACCGAATTGAGTATAGAACCAATTCGCGCTGATTTTGTCACCTTCTTACAAACAGAAAATCGGATTTTACATATTGAATTTCAAACCAACCCACAATCTAAACCTCCAATTCCTTTTAGAGAGTTAGACTATTCGGTGAGATTAATCCGTACATATCAAGTTCCTGTAACCCAAGTAGTGATTTTCCTGCAAGAAACAAATGATCCAATTGTTTTCACTGAAGAATATGTTAACGAAACAACCAGACACCGTTACCGTGTCATCAGAATGTGGGAACAAGAACCAGAATTATTTCTCAATAATCTGGCATTATTGCCATTAGCACCATTAACACAGACAAATTCACCCCAAGGTTTATTATCCCAGATTGCCAATAATGTTGCTAAAATTGCAGATAGGGAGACTAAACAGGATATTGCAGCTTACACAGAGATTTTAGCAGGTTTGCGATTTGAGAAAGACTTTATTCGTCAATTGTTAAGTGAGGATATTATGCAAGAGTCAGTCATTTATCAGGATATTTTGCAGAAGGGAGAAAGAATTGGAGAACAAAGAGGAGAACTGAGAGGAGAACTGAAAGGAGAACTGAAATTTTGCTTATTTTTACTTAATCAACGGTTTGGAGAAATTGACTCTTTAATAGTTGAAAAAGTCAAAGGTTTACCTGTTGAACAGTTAGAAAATTTAGGTGCTGCGTTGTTTAATATTTCTGAAGTTGCTGATTTGGTAACTTGGTTAAATCAACAAGATCATCAGAACTAATAATTTGTGGTGTTGGGTTTTGCAACCCAACCTAATTTGTAAAAAAATTGGGGGTGCAGTTTGAGAAAGACCTTATTCGTCAATTGTTAAGTGAGGATATTATGCAAGAGTCAGTCATTTATCAGGATATTTTGCAGAAGGGAGAAAGAATTGGAGAACAAAGAGGAGAAGTTAAATTTTGTCTACGTTTACTTAATCAACGGTTTGGAGAAATTGACTCTTTAATAGTTGAAAAAGTCAAAGGTTTACCTGTTGAACAGTTAGAAAATTTAGGTGCTGCGTTGTTTAATATTTCTGAAGTTGCTGATTTGGTAACTTGGTTAAATCAACAAGATCATCAAAACTAATGATTTGTGGTGTTGGGTTTTGCAACCCAACCTACTTGATAATTACAAATTTTTCATTAAAGCTACTAAAATTTTCATTAAAGTTTCTAAATCATTGGGTACACGATAAAGGTTTAAATCTTGAGTAATTTGTTTTGATTCACGATGTAAAATTACAAATTGCCAAATATTACCAATAGAAACTGCACCATAGAGGACAGGATGATCAATAATAGACCAATTATCAAAGGCAATTAATTCTACAGCTAATTGGACAATTCCTCTTTCTAAATCGGCATTTTTAGCTTCAATAACTAATAATTGATTGTCAGCTTTAATATAATAATAATCAACAACTCCTTTTAATTGATTATTGATATTCAACGCATACTCTACTCTAACTTTAGCATGGGTATAGTGAATTAGTTCCATAATTACAGGAGCAATTAAAAATTCTCTCCTGGCGGTTTCACTGGTTAAACTAATATAGGGTAAACTTTCTTCAATACGATTTTTTAGGTCTGTTAATCTTTCTAAGTTTTGTTGAGTTGTGGGTAAGGTAAGAGATTGTAATTGAAATTTATACCCAAAATATTCTATAATTTCATCTGGTTCATAATTCAATTTGAAATAATCAGCAAAGGTGTAGGATTGATTAGAATCAATTATTGGTGTTTTTCCCATAATTATTTTTTCACTACTGTTAGGTTAATATACAAATGTTTATTTGGATCAAGACTCCACCAAATTAAGGCACAAGTATCTAACCCATCTTCCGCACCCCCTGGTGTCACAATCGGTAATTTCGGATTTTTTCATACCTTAAAGGATGATTTTTATACAAAAATGTGAAAATTTCAGATAGCGATCGCTATCTGAAATCCCCAAACGACCAATTTTCGTTGTGTGACAGTTTAGGGTGCGGAATGTGGGATCTAAAACAACTGTCATATTTCGCCCCATTCCTCAGTTGTGGGGGTGGTTATATCTAGGATTTACGCATTGACAAGATTCCCCAAATATGTGAGGTAAATTTTATCCCTTGTAGGGTGCGTCAGACACGATATTTTGACAAAAAAACAGATTCCCTCTATCTGACGTGGTTGGTGAGCTTGCCGAACCACACTCTACTCAATAAATTATTCCCAAAGCCGAAAACGACGCAATTTCCTTCATTCATATCATGGTAAATTTGTACAGTGCGTAAGTCCATAAATTTCTAAACCCTAAAAACACAACTCAAACAAACATCCTGAAAATCCTTAAATCCTGGACATCCTGATTCTGACAATTTTTAAGATTCTCCTGCTTAATGGGGTTGTATCGGAAACAATAATCATAAATTATTTGCTTTTAACCCCATTCTCGCTTGATTGATTTCTGACTGAAATTCCTCTAAAATCATACTATCGTCAAAAAGAGACTAAACAGGATATTGCAGCTTACACAGAGATTTTAGCAGGTTTGCGGTTTGAGAAAGACCTTATTCGTCAATTGTTAAGTGAGGATATTATGCAAGAATCAGTCATTTATCAGGATATTTTCCAAAAAGGCGAAAGAATAGGAGAACAAAAGGGAGAACAAAGAGGAGAAATTAAATTTTGTTTGTTTTTACTTAGTCAACGATTTGGGGAAATTGATTCTTTAATAATTGAAAGAGTCAAAGGTTTACCTGTAGAACAGTTAGAAAATTTAGGCGCTGCGTTGTTTAATATTTCTGAAGTTGCTGATTTAGTAACTTGGTTAAATCAACAAGATCATCAAAACTAATGATTTGTGGTGTTGGGTTTCCTTCGTCAACCCAACCTACTTTATAATTATAAATTTTTTACTAAAGCCACTAAAACTTTCATTAAAATTTCTAAATCATTGAGTAGATTTACATTATAACTCTCTGCGACTCTGCGCCTGAAGCGTGAAAAAAACTTCCAAACCAAAGACACAAAAACGCCCAGAAAAACCCTTTGCGTCTTTGCGTCTCTGCGTGAGATATTTCTTAACCTACCTTAGCAACATAAGGACTGGTCAACTTATCCAATTGCTGAGTTAACAGACTGAGGAATAAACCCACATCTGTCACCACACCGACAGATTCTATTGAACCGCGATCGCTCAATTTTGTCACCACAGCCGGGTTGATATCCACACAAACCATCTTCACACCTGCGGGAGTCATATTTCCCACCCCAATAGAATGCAGCATGGAAGACAACATCAAAATCATATCTGCACCTTGGATGATTTGGGAATATTCCTGTTGTGCTAAAATCAAGTTCATTTGGGTATCGGGTAAGGGACCATCATCCCGAATTGAACCAGCGAGGGAAAAGGGAATGTTATTTTTCACACATTCATACATCACCCCACTTTTCACTACTCCTGCTTCCACAGCTTTAGCAATGCTACCAAAACGGCGGATAGTATTAATTACTTTTAAATGATGTCTGTGTCCACCCCGCACAGCCACACCCCGCTTCATATCCACACCCAGGGACGTTCCCAGCAGGTTTTGTTCCATGTCATGAACAGCGATCGCATTTCCGCCTAAAAGACCCTGTACATAGCCTTCCCGAACCAAGCGACAGAGATGTTCACCGCCACCTGTGTGAATTACCACAGGACCTGCCGTGACAACTACTTTACCGCCGCTATCCTTAATTTTACGTAATTCCCAAGCTACTTGTTCCACAACTAATTCCACCCGTCTTTCGCTGGAAACACCGGAAGACATGAAGCTGAATTCTTGAGAATTGCGTTGTTCGCGTGATTCGGCTTTGCGGACGGTGCGGATACCCAATACATCCACAACAACTTTATCGCCGATTTCTAAATCACGGAGGAGTTTGCATTTTGCTACTATACCATTAGCAGTTGTGGAAATAGCGATCGCTCCATCCATGCGTTGATTTTGCACCTTCAGCCATTCCCCATTTACCCGAATTTCAGTCGGATAAATCGTGCTGACATAGAAATCATCAGGAGCTACACCCGCTTGGATCACAGGTTCTAATCTAGTATCGCGTTCATCTTGGGGTAAATCAACTGCACCCAAATCAATCAATTGAGAGATAATTTCTTCCATCACTTCGTGAGATGGTGCAGATACCCTCACCTCAGCCGCAGATGTACTTTGACGTTGTTCTCCCAAGTTGAATTTGAGAACTTGGAAACTTCCCCCCATTTCCACAATCAAATCTAAAGCGCGGTTAATCAAACCTGCGTCTAGCAAGTGTCCTTCCATGCGAATGACACGACTTTCTACAGATGCGTTAGCGCGAATTTCCTCGCCAATGGGTTCTGTCACCCGCAAAGTCAAGCATTTAGCCGCCCCACCAGCTTTGAGAAATTCCGTTAACGGGGTTTCAATAACTTGGAAACCAACTTCCGCTAACCGTGATTTTAAACTCTCACTGGTTTTGTTCATAATCACGATGCTATCAACATTCACCGCATTACAAGCAAAGTTAACAGCATCAGCTTCTTCAATAGCAATTCGCTTTTCCGGTGCGACGCGCATTTCAATCACGCGGTTAGAGTAGGAATCAAACGCGCCAGGATAATACAGCAAATAACCATTTGCCAAAGGACAAAAGCAGGTATCCAGGTGATAAAAACGCTCATCCATCAACCGCAGAGAAATCACCTCAATGTCCAGCCATTTAGCCAGGTAGGGGTGAGAATCTAATTCTGACCGGAAACCATATCCAGCCCACAACCACCGCCCTTCCCGGTCTAGGAGTGCGTCACCAGCGCCTTCAAAGGGGAGGTCTTTAGGAAGAGTGTATACATTATATCCATTATTTTCAAACCATTGTTGAAAATACGGTTCTTCTCCTTGGCGTTCTTTATGTAAAAAACGGCTAAGAACGACGTTTTCACCGAGGACTAAACCTGCATTGGCACTGAATACCATATCAGGCCAACCTTTTTGGGGAGGCACTAAATCAACAATGGCATGATCTTTAATTACATGGTATAATTTATTCCATTGCTCTACGGCGCGATCGCGTGAGGACTTATGAATATTCCCTTCCATCCAAGGATTAATCACATAATCCACATCATAATGGTCAGGAGCGCACATCAAAAAACGAATTTGGGAAACCATAAAAATTTTACGAACTTCTAAAATGCTACTAATGTCTTCTGGATACAGAGTTTTGGTGATCCAATTCTGTCAAATCTGCTACTTAACCTCTACCTTCTGCTCTTGGTAGGCTTTACAAGGATATCGTATTATTCTATTACTGCTAGGGACAATGTGAGAGATAGGAGGAAAAAGGTTGTATTTGAATGCAATATTAACTTGTTAATTGATGGGTGATTCTGATTATTGGCTTAAGTTGCTCTACAATAATGGGACTTACGC